>NZ_CP065512.1 GCF_022811925.1 Cytobacillus oceanisediminis
CGATGTCTGATAGACCTTGAAAATTTGGTTTCCCTCTTCCAAATGGAGATTTCTGTCCATATTCTCAATCTCCCAAATGCCATCTCCGGTGTAGGCAGGACGCCCAAATGCATCAAATTTTACTTCGGCTATCAAATCTTTCTGAATGGCATTCATATTGGCCTTAAAGAAATACTTTCTTTTATTGACTGATACATCGCCTATATCAGCGAATTTAAGCTGTTTGAGCATCTGCTCTGCGGAAGCCGAACTTTCAGAGCGCGTCCTATGGCGCTCCGCTACTAAACTGAAGCCAAGTCCAAGGCAGAGCGGGCAATCCCGGCTCGCCTCCTGGTTGACTTCGTTGTAACAGGAACAGAAAAGCTTCTTATCTTGTCGGATAACCAATACTTCCCGTCCATATTTATCGAGAATTTTTTCAAATTCCCTCTTCAAATTAATGCTGGTATTCATGGTTTCACTCCTTAAGCGTCAAAGTCTTTCATGGATGTCCTCGTCATTGGCTCTGGGTACGGGCTTCCCGCTTCGCCCTTAACGGTGCTTCCAGGTCTTGCATAGCCCCGGTTCCGATAGCCATGGATCAGGTCCTCCCACTGCTTCAGCTGGCTTTGCAACTGGTCAATAACCGACTTAAGGTTGCTTGAACTTCCGCCTTCTTTTGTAACGGACAGGTCACTTAGCTTTATGCTCTCAGAGCCTACCAGAGAGGATGAAGAAGCAATATTCAATAATGCATCGATACCAACCTGCGTGTTTACATATTCATGGATGAAATAAGGAGCTTCCCCGTTTTGGTGCAATTCCTCATCATAGGTAGCTGATTCATACCAGATATCGCATGCATATTGGCTGTACTTTTTCATAAGAGATTGAACAAATCGATCAGACAATTCTGCTCCAAAAGCACTTACCATTTCCTTGATGCGCTCCATGTCTCCATGGAAATGTTCAGGTGTAGCAACAAAACCGAAAACATGCGTATATCCCAAAGCCTGAAGGTTTAGTCCTGTCAGGTTTTTATTAACAATGACCGTGTATTCCTTCCCTGCTTGAAAAACATTAGCTGCCGGTGTCCATATAAGGACATTCGGGTTTTCAGGATCCCAGGAAACTGCACCGTTCAATGCCTTGTTCGGGGAGTATGTCCCTCTCACATCAATTATGGTCAGCTGGTCTTTAGGAGGAGCTTGAACAACATATAGCGGATTTTCCACTGCATCAAGGGAAGATATCTCTCCATTAAAAACGATGATAATTTCACTTGGAGTAGCCATCTCGCCAGATTGAGGATAGCGGTCCACTATGGATAGCTGTTCAGCACCTGGATTGCTGATTGGTGGTGTTGGAGCAGGATCTATTGGATTGTTCTGCTGTAATGGTTCGATAAAGATTTGCTTTGTCGCCCAAGCAGTTGTCCCTCTTGCTGTTACACCCTTTACATGGACATAGTAATTTTCATTTTCTTTGACACGGTATGGGATGGTGAATTGATTTGCTGTGGTCTTCCCTTCGACCTGATTGTTTGGCCACAAATCAAAAGCGTCTGGATTGTTTGAGCTGGATAGGCGCACTTCAAAATGAATTTCCTCCCCCAGCATAAGGCCACTTGGCATATCCCATTTTGACTGAATGAATAGATAGTCTTGTATAAGCTCAAGGTTATTCAGGTCAGACATTTTAGCATTTTGAACAGTGGTGAAAAAGTAGGTTTTTGAACCAGGCAGGTAGGCACCGTCAATAGCTGCTACCCCATCTTGTTCTCCCAATACAGTAATCTGGTATTCTGTCCCTGGCTCAAGGGGAGCGGATGGTGTTAATTGATACGTCTTTGCCAGGTGATTGTACTGACCCTTGTAATCTACAAAATCACCGTTCACCTTTTTTAAGCGAATCGTATTACTATTTAAGGTGTCTGTATTGATGGGCTTCGCAAAACTGATGGTTACCTTAGCCGACAGGTCTACATTCGCTTCATTGGATGCTGGATTAACACCCAGCACAAGATAAGAGTAAGGAAGCATCTTCTATACCCCCTTACTCAGCGTCTTTTTTCGTGCGTTTTCTAGGCTTTTTAGCCGGCTCTTTCTTAGCTTCAGCTTCTTCCTTTGCCTCTATCACTGCTTCCTTAACAGGCTCAATTGACACTTCCGCCTCCTCTGCAATCTCCTGCTTTTCTTCGTTAGCAGGCTTTTCCTGAAGGTTTTGGCCATTTATAAATTCACGAGTGAAACGGTCATATGGAAGGAGGATATTTTTGCGGAGAGCAGATTGGATGCCTGAGAGTTTTTGGTCTTCCAATTTAATAGAGTAGACTTCGATTCCGGCAGTTTTAGGGAAGGTTATTCCGCTTACTGCCTCAACAAATTCTTCTCCGGAGTAGTTAGGAGACAGGATTACTTTTAATTCCTTCATTACGATCATCCTTTCAGATATTAATACTTATAAAGAAAGCCCCTACATCAACTGTAGGAGCTCCGTAGGAACGAGACTTCTATTGGATTAGATTTCATCGTGTTGTTTAGCTGCAGCGCCTTGCATATCACTTGGAAGTGCCATGTCAGCAAACTTGCGCTCTGGAGCTGGGTAAGTCTTAGCGAATTTGATATTCTTAGCAACAGAGATTGCTAGGCCGCCATTTAGCACGCCCACGCCATATCTTTCTCGTAACTTAAGAGTTTGGATGTCACGGGAAGGATCGTCGAACTGTTCAGTAGACACTTCGTCTTTAACAAGCATTACGCCGACATTGTTTTTGTCTACAAGGTAGAAATCAAATTTCTTAGCTTCTTGATCGAATGGAACGAATGGAGAGAAGATAACTTCAAGGCCAAGAGCGTTTGAAGTGTTGTAGTTGCGAGGGTCGAAGTTAGAAGAGCCTTGTCCGAAAGCTGCAATGCTTGTACCTTCAAGAGCAGCGTTCTTAGCGAACAATGACCAGCATAGAGGGTGCATGATGATTGTAGTAGGCTGGAAGCCAGCAGACATGATGGATACTGCCATGTCGATGATGTCTTCAGCAGCTAATGTACCATTGTATTCACCATTGAAACCGCGGCCTGTAGGGTAACCGTCTTGTCCAGCTGTGAACATGTCACCGTCAAATACAACGTGTCCGGCTTTGCGGAACTCAGTAAAGCAGATTTCTTCTTTCTTAGCAGCAAGAGCGCGCCCTGCAGCACGAAGGTGCAAGCCGATTACATCCCACTGGGAGTCGCTGATCATTTCATCTGTAATGCTAATACGTAAACCGTATTTTTTAACTTTAACATCTACAGACCCGATTCCGCCGCCAGTGATGTCTAAAGATTGGTTTGGATATTCTTGTCCTTCAGCAATTTCGAAAGCGCGGATAGCTCCGAAATGGATGAATTCCATAGAACGTCCTTCGTTTAGAGTTACCTTTTGGAAAAGGTTTGATACTAGAGTAAGAGGTTCAGCAGCCTCTAATACTACTGTACTGATAACCTTTGGAAGTAAAATGTTAGCATCTGCAGAAGTTAAAGCTTCTGAAACTGTTACACGTTGAGAAGCTGGGATCTTGCCTGCATAGCCCATCATTTTAGTGTACTTCTCATGAAGTTCAATAGATTTTTCCATGATATATATATCCTCCTAAGCATTTGTGGTATGATTTAAAATGGGGAAGTTTTGCATTCAACTTCCCCACCTTAAATGGGAAGGTTCTACTACTCTTTTAAGCTGTTAATCGAAAGACCGTAAAGGTTAAACTGGAGTTTTCACGATGCGGATGTTCAGGAGATTAATAGTTGAGAGAATGAACCGAAGGGGTTTCCGTGGATTATTTTTGAAGTAGGATACGAATAGCGCCGACAGAACCTTTGTAATCCCAGCCAGTAGGAATTCCGGCAACTGGATCTACAACCATAGGAACTGTTAAAGTAAGGCCAGTGTGCTCTACAGCGTCAGCAGATTCGTTTTCAGGAAGGTAGATTACAACTGTGTTGTTTACTACATCAACATGAAGATCGTTAGCATTTACAGCTTTGCCATTTAACTGAGCAACTAAGTTTGCTAGTTTAGTCTGGTCAATCTTGTGCTTAAGCTTGATGAAGACAGCAGCGTTGCGAGTACCAGCGGCAACAACCAATTTGTTAGCAGCAGCATCGAAAGTTGTGCCTTCGCCTGCACGAACTGCTTCAACGTTAGCATCTTTTGCACCAGCAGAAGCAACAGCAAAGTTACGAGTTTCTTGAGCACGGAAGAATCCGTCAGTTAAGAATGGAATTCCAGCCATTTTAGCACCCATTAGCATTTTTTCGAATTCCGGCTTCCAGCCCTTGATAGTGTGTGGAGCGCCGTAAGGGAATGCAGCAGCAGTACCGTCAGCAGGAAGTCCTGGAGATGGAGTGCGGCTCATAAGCTTAATGAACTCTTCCATTTCAGGGTTTACAAGGTCAGTGTAATACTGAAGGAAACCAGCTGGAGGAAGTTGAGTTTCTTTAGCCCAAACTTGTCCTACGATTGCTTCCGGAGCATCTGTGCCCTTCGCATATTTACGGAAGTTACCAGAGCGGTCAGAAACCACATAGTCACCGTGTTGGATTTGAAGTTTAGCATCGCCTGTTTCAGAAACAGCAGCACCGAATTTCATTGCTTCTGCAAGAACCTGAGCAGCTTCCAATGAAGGAGTTGTTCCGTCACCAGCTAAAGCACCGATAGTTTCAAATAAAGGAACCTCGATGTAGTTACGTGTGAAAAGAGATGGCTTTGTTAAGTGAGAGTGCATGCCATCGCGACGACGGGAATATACGTTGTGAAGGTTAACACCAGCTACCTTTTCAGATCCGTCTTTAGCTTGACGAACTGCTGTTTTATGGAAACCTGTGTCAGCGTCGTATTCAGCGCCTACGATTTCAGCGATCTTACCTTTTGCAAGTACAACCGTTTGGTTGCCTTCTGGACCGTACTCATATACGAAAGTTTCAGCATCGTTTGTACGGGAAATAATCATATCTTCCGCCGGAGCAGCGCCTTCAGAAACCACTAGGTTTGTGTGCGTTTTTCCTTTGAAAGTAAGATTGCGGTTTACATTTGGAAATTGTGCCATTATGAATGTGCCTCCTTAGTTAATTTCTGCGTCCAGTCAATAGACTGATTAATGCATCTTCATTAGATATAACCTTTACTGATTCGGTTGTCATCGTTTTACTTTCAGTAACGATTTCCTCACCTTTTGGCATCTCAACAGACTCAACTGTTCTTGTTGTTTTGATAGCCGGCTTGTCTGCTAAAAGGTCAGCGATTGAATCACGCAAGGATTCTAAAGAGCGAACAGCGTATTTTGCCATCGCTTCTTCTCGGTTTGATTCTTTTCCTGTGGCTACTCGAAGGTCTACAAGGAATCCGGCAACTGTCTCAGAAAGTTCTTTTGCAAGAGCTTCATTGGCCGCTGTTAATTCTTCCACTGTTTTCTTCGATTCTTCGAGTTCCTGCTTGATCTGCTCCACGTCCTCCTGGACTTGGTTTTCAGCTTCAGCTGGGGATTCTTCCGTCTTAGTAACGTCTTCTTTCTCATCTTCTTCCACTACTGTCTCAGAAGACTCTTCTACTTTTTCCTCTTCAACTACAACTGTTTCTTCAGTAGTCTCGGTTTCTTTAGTAGCGTTCTCCTCAACAGCTGTTTCTGTTGACTCGGCAGCGTCCGTTACGGGTTTCTGCTCCTCGTTTGTCACGGTGCGTTCCTCCTTTTCGGTTGATTCACTTTCACTTTTAACCACTTCTGGTTCAGCCGTCAATTCTGTATTGGAGGCAGTCTCTGCTACAACAATTTTTGAAGCATCAATTGTGCCTGTTACGATTTTTCCACCGCCGGATTCTCCAACGGCTGCAACGGAAGGAGCGGCATTCGTTGCTACAATCATGGCATCTGAATCAGCCGGTACGTTAACCCAGCTCAGTTCATCGAACCAAAGGTCGCCTGCAACCCATTCACAAGTCTGGCCGTCATACTCTTCGCCTCTCATGTGCCCGCACCATCCTTCATTGATGATGTCAGTTCCACAGACACTGCAGACAGCGGCATTGGTTGTTGCACCAATCGAAACTGTCAGCAATCTGCCTTCTAAAACATCTTTAATGGCTTTTTCTTGAGTGATTTTAGGAGTGACGATAATGCCGGGGCGTCCAGCGGAAGTATATTCGGAGTAAGATGCGGAGTAAACGCGGCCTGTGGCTTCGGTATTCACATCATGATTGTGAATAACCGGTTTAGGGAAAGGAGCGGTCCAGCTGTAGACACCACTTTTCAATTCATGGTTTCCTTTCAGCTTTTCGCCAAGGTAACGGTTAAAGTTTCTTGTCCTTCCTTCATGAATTGCTTCAATCTTAGGATAAAGGACAGTAATTCCGCTTTCGTTTGTATGCTCATTGAAAGCTGTGTCGATTTGGCCAATGACCGGCTTGGTAGTAACCGATTCATTGATAATCATTGGGTCTATATCAAGACCATGCCACTTAACTAGGTTCACCTATATGACCTCCTTGTTTGTTAGTACAACTGTGCATTCGCAATTGGTATGATGCGGCGGCAATTGTTCCCTCCAACCCTCGCGTAACGGAATTTCTCCCGGAGCAGTCAAGCAGGTCTTACAGCAATTTTCCTTATGACGGATAAAGACTGTTTCTTTCTTGCTTTTTTCCGCGGCCAATGCCACGCCATAGTTGTACGCTTCAAAAGAAATGCGCTTTGCTATGAATCCAATACGGAATCGGGAAGCAGTAAAGGCATGTGATACGTGGGCAGTCGGGGAGTCTTTCTCATATGCGGATGAAACGGAGCTAGTAACATCGGCCATTAATTTTTCAAAGGAGCGGCTGTGTCTTCCAACAGCGATCTGTACATCCCCCGGGGAAAGTTTAGCGAAATGATTCCCAAGCTGGTTAAGTCCTTCTTGGAATCCATATAGAAAAGCTTTCTCTACAAATGGATGAATCTGCTCTTTGATCAAACGACCGGTTAATCCTGTAGTGAAGGAAATGACATTATCCATGCCCTCTTGTTTTTGGATGCGAGCCTGGACATCTTCCATGGTATCGCTCCAGTATCGCTCTACCTTGTTTGCGAAGGCACCAACTTGCAATGCTTCCTGTAAAGTAACCACTTGGCCTCCCTGGGTCAATTGCGTGTTCTCAGAAACGGAATGGCTCCGGTTTTCCTTCGAACGGTCTGGTTTACCTGGACTCTGCTGTTTGCCATGCTGGTTTTCCGGCTGATCCTGATTATTGCCCTGGGCAGCCGCCCCTTCTGTGGAGACTGCCGAACCAAACATATTGGCGAACAAGCGGCTTTCATCTACAGTTGTGTCATGGCCAAGCAGCTGTCTCATCTCTTCAAAGGTGATGCTGTTCTGCATGAACATTTGGATAACATGGTTTTCTCTTTTGATTTTGGCGTCGAATTCAATCTCGTGGAAAAGGAATTCAACTTCGTCATCGGGATTTAGTACGGGATCAAACCCTCCTTCAAAGAGGAGTTCATTAATAATGAAGAATTTGGTGATATCAGCGAAGACTTTTTGGAAGTCTTTCACGGAGTCATTAAGGTCTGCGGATTGATTATCGGAGGTTGAGCGGTTGGCTGTATCGGATACACCCATGATTGTGTCGCTTACGCCGAGTCCTGAGAAAACCCTTTGCCGGAAGTAACGTAAATATCCATTCGCATCGATTGCCTGCCCTTGTGAGCCGACTACTTCAATGCTGTGCCTTTCTGGAACGACCAGTGCCCCATCAACAGGGATATTTCTGATTTCTTCCCTTAAGTTTTCAATCTCTTCATCGGTTGCTTCAAATCCTGGCTTATCAATTCCTACCTTATATAGATATAGAGGAAAAAGATTGCGGTAGATTAAGCGAGCCACGTTCTCTTCGATTTGACGAAGAAGCTTCACGTCGTCCAAAGCATTGAAGATAAACGGAACACCATAAGCCCTTCCGCTTGGTCTGCGGTACGGGTAGTGGACAATATCTTCAGGCTTGAATTCAATTCCCTCTCCCCCTCCAGTACCAGTGGTTTGCTGATAGCCGAGGATTTTTCCTGTTTCATCACGGTTAATGGTAACTAAATGGGCTGGAAGGACAAAATAGCCTGCAATCGGCTGCTTGCCTGTATAACCAACAGCGGTTACACCTGCAGGCATGCTGCCTGTCTTAGCTCTTGCTTTGACAATATAGGAGTTTCCATAGAGAACAAGATTATCTGCAATCTCCTGAAGGAAAGCATCTATGCTTTGCCCTGTCCCTTCGGACATAAGTTTTAAACGGGTCCAGACATATTCAACTGCCTGATCATTCTTCCCTGATAGCTCCCAGCCATTTTTAAACATGAGAGCCGAGTGCTTATCAACGGCTCGGCGTATATAACTGTCTGTATAATACGCACGTCCGATTTCTGCCAAGTCAACCGGGGACTCTTCGAAGCCCTGGCCACCCCCACCCGAACGGAGGGCTTGTCCCAAACGTTTTACCTGAACCTTTTTAGGGTCACGCTTGGCAGCTGCAGGCGCTTCGCTCACATTGTTTGTGCGCAGTCGAACCCCTTTTCGAATTCGGTCTAACATACTCAAATCGGTACACCTCTCTTTATAGATGTTCTAATACTAAAGAATAACCCGCCCTGGCGTTTTCCTTTTCCAAAGTCCTCTCAAGCTTTTCTTTCCGTATTTCATATTCGGACATATACATGAGATAAACATCCTGGAGGAAGGTTTCATACTGATTTTGTATCAGGTTTAAACCGCCCGCCATTTGATCAAGGAACGCTTCAACTCCTGGCTTTTTGCTTGGGGATTCAAGATGCTGGAGTGTATCATACATACTCAAATACATTTTGTTCCGGAGCTCATAAGCCATCAACAATTCGTCGTGGGCACGTTTTTTGCGTGAAAGGTTATTGATGTTCTTCAAAACATCCCTGTACTGGCGCTTATCCTGTATCTGCTGATTGACCTGCAGTTTAAGGGACAATTGCGTCAGCTTAAGCAATTCATTCAATTTTTCTTTAGTTGCAGCTTGGTTCACTAATACTTTCATAACCTCTTCCTCTTCAATACCGCTACCTAAAACTAATCCCGATTTCACTAGCCCAGCACAGTCGTCTACAGCGATGAGTAATCCATCAATCAATGACATCATTTCCTTTTCGGTCTTTTCGTCACGAACGGAAAGGTCATAAGGGCGTTTTGCCTCCTTGTATTTTTCGCTTACTTTGAAAAACTCAGGAGAGCCATACTCCGTTCGAAGAGATTCATAGTATTCTTTCTCGCTCGCTTCATTGACTTCAAAAAGATTCTGTCTGACTTGTGATATTTTAATAGCCTTGTCGTCCACCTGTTTAATAAATCCTTCGTCATTAGCCGGGGAAGCCGGTATTTCTTTAACATATCGCTTCAAAATAGATTCCTTAAACAGAAAATATCCTTCTTCGATCCCATATTGCATTTCCCTTACGTCCTCATACAATTCCAATTCCAGGCTGCCATCTACATCCTCAGCATAGGAATGCACATAATCCTGCAGAAGGGAATTTCCCGGCTCTTCCGGATCATCAAAAGTCTTTTTGTAAGTCTCAAAGGGAATGTTTCCATCTGAATCCAGCTCAAGGACATAACCAGGAGAGGACTCAAAGATTCTATTAATCTCTTTATCAGTTAATGAAAAAGAAACATCTTTCAGCTTTTCTTCCAATTCCCGAGCAATCCTGGTTAGCCTATCTCCCAATTCTGCGAACATCAGATATTGGGCAGCCGGTTTTTCCAACGGCACACTTTCATCCGACGCTAATCCGGGGCTTTCTGAATCTGGCACTGTAGTCTCTTCCGTTTGAATGTTCACCGTAAACGGTTTGTTTGGCTCATACTTAACCTTGGGGCGATACTCCAGGATTGAGCGTTCCGCTTCTGTGTCCACCATTCCTTTTTGTCCAATCAAATCTTTTTCGTCCATCTCTTCATCTCCTTTATTAAAAAAGCGACAGGTTCCAAAGCGGATATCCTGTCGCAGTTTTCTACCATCCTCCGCGGGACGGCATTTTCATATTTCCTCCGCGACTTCCCCATGAGAAGCCTCTGCTTGCTCTTTTCTGTTTCATATTGGTTCCAGACTTCTGTCTCAGCTCGGATTCCTTGGAGCTGACAGATTGCTCCTGCTCCTTGAATGGATCCGTATAAGTTTTCTTCACTTTCGCAATGGTCTTGGCATTCGGCTTTTCAATGACAGTTGCAGCCAAGTCCGGCTTTTCGTTAATGAAAGCAAGCAAGCCAAACATCAAGGCATCCAATGCGTGTTCGTCCACATCGGAGTAAGTGGCTTCGCCGGTTTTCGGACTGTAGCGGACAACCTGGTAATTCGTCATCTGACGGGCAAGTGTCTCGTCTTTATCACGATGAGGAATTCTTAACTGGCCACGTTCAAGCATAAGGTTTGTCTGGTTGACAATGAATGGCTTAAGCGGCTTCTTGTCAAACTCCCGGCTGTGAGGATCACGCACCATTGTTGAAGAGCCCAAATGAACACCTTTAACTTTGTCTCCAAGCTCTTTACGGAGGAGTTCAAGCTGATATTCTCCCGCTCCCCTATCCACGTAAATGGCGAAAGGCTCATAGATTCCATTCAGCTCAATTAATTTCTGCACCGCATTGTCATAGGTGAATTCCCCTTTTGGAATCTCGATGCGGTTGATTACCTGGAATCGGCCAAAGCTCGGTTCCTTTTGGCCAAGTTCAGGGCGCAGCCTTCTTGGTTCGTAAGGATTGTATTGTGTAACCACTATTTGTGTAGCATTTCCGTATTTATCCCAATCCACCCCAATGGCGATTGGTCCATTATGGGCCGGATCGGTAGTATAGTTGTAACCAATGCTTGAAGCTTCGTCAATATAGTCTTTGTTAAATACTCCGACCATTTCTGTCCCGAATTCAGCAAGCACCTCATGCTCGTAAGCGACTTCTGAAAACTGCTGGCGCAATTCCCGTTCCATCTTATCTGACCATTCCGGGTTAACCATTGTTGGGAAGTAAAATTCCTGCCAGCCTTCCGCATCTTTACGGTCATAGGAGGACATGACATATTTATTTTCCTTCGTCATTTTAACTTCCTGATTCAGTTTCATTTGCGTACACACTTTATGGAACATCCCGCGTCGGCCAGTCGGGGTTGAAGCTATCATCGTGCCGATCCGGAGCGGGGCCTCAAAAGTTATCGCGTAGATGGCTTCAAAATCTTTATCACTCATGTAATCGACTTCCGTTGCCTTGCGAGGGGCGCTACCCCCTCTCCTGCCTTTCGGACAGGGACGAGACTATATCATCAACTCAGAGAGTTGTCAGGCGCTTCGGGAGGGCTTCCCCCCTACTCTACTCACCCTGCATTAAGCAGGAATTTCGATAGTCGTTGAACTTGCCAGTTTTTCTTGTATGGTTTTTTTGTCAAAGCCTAGCTCGAGCATCCGCTCTGTCAGGTTCACCCAAATGCCATTTTCCTGATAATAGACATCTGCCAGGAGGCGGCCATAAGGGTCTTCCTTATCCAGTTGGGTTTTAATCATAAGGGGCTGATTTAAGATGCGGTTGCTTACCCAGAGGGCAATCTGTTTGCCGATTTCAATTTCTTCTTCATAAATATAGCGTCCGGCATACTTTTTCACTTCGGGGGTATCGATTCCGAGGAGCCGCATTTCCATTTCGGGGAAAATCCGAAAGCCACAATCCACTTTTAATGTGTATGTGTCGCCATCAGTAATTTTCAATGCGGTTGCTTTATACTCATACAATTCGAACATGTTGCCGCCTTTCTCAAGAAAAACTGGATTAGCTGCTGATTACCATATCCATAAGGACTTAGGCTTCCAGCAATTCACCTGATTCGCACTATGCTGTCGCCAGCATAGGGGACAATGAATCTATGATTCTTTTATCCATGTAAAGCCAATCGGCACGCTGACCACGTAGGGAGCCACCCTCTGAACCGGAACGGGTACCGGCTGTGAACAGACGTATGATAGACTTGTTTTTAAATTCGATTACATAAGGATTTTTGGTGATGGATTTAACGGATTCCTGGAGGACAGGATTGTTGTCAATGAAGGTCTTTAATTGATCAAAAATGAGTCGCGCCTGGTTGTCATAAGGAGTTGCAACCACGCATGCAGCGCCTTTTGTCAGCTTGGTTCCGCCATTACAAGTAAAGGCTACCCAAAGCATATGGGCACACATTGTCCAAGTGTTGTGGACCATAATATCCTCAACAACTAGATTGTGAGTCTCCGGGACAAACACATCATAAGTTTGCCTCTTTCCTAGAGGAACGATTTCGACTACTTCTTCCCAGAGTACGTCTGCATGGATATAGTCATAGAGCATGGCAGACTGCAGATTTTCAGCATAGATGCGGGCATTGCTTAGAGAGATCCCCTTCTCCACACGGTAGCGTCGGTTCCCTTTCCCCACAACATCCGCTTTCTTCAATCCTTTTTCCCTTCGCTCTTCCTCAATGTATTTCCATACCTCTTTTGGAAGAGTCGGCTCGGAGGATGCCATTTCCATGGCTCGTCCTTTGATTTCTTCATAATCTCGTTCAGGTGTTGCCAAGTGCTCCAGGAATAATAGAATGGATGAACGATGATAAACCATAAGGTGATAATAAATGGAGTCATTCATTTCTTTTTGGAGGAGGTTTGCTTGTATGCCAAACCTTAGCAGGATATGTTTGAGGTCGAGGGCGAATTGCCGGTTTTTCGTGGCATATCCGATTTCACAGATACGGCCAGCAAAGAACCAGCCGCCAGCTGAATAAAGACTGCCAATGAAGAACGCCAAGTGCTCTCTATCTAGTTCGTAGACGAATGAGGGAATCTTTCTTTGCCGGACTTCCTGATAGAAGTCGAATGAAGCAAAGTTAATCAGATAGATGGTAGCCTTCTTATGGCGATCACGGTAGGTCTTTATCCCAAGTGATTCGCAGGATTCAAGCATGGTTTCCCTAACCCCTTCATAGCGGGCCTGGAAAGAGATGCTGTCTTTATTGAACCTGCCGGCTGCAAGCATGTAAGCAAGGATTCGAAGCTTATGCTTGTCTACCTGTTTCTGACCATAAACCGGAAGCATCTTCGGAGTCGCAATACTTTCTCCTATACGGAGGGCATCTACCTCTTTCCATCCATCCACTGTCAGGACTGGATGATTTCCTGTCAGAACAACTCTTGCGCCGTGTTTGGTTACGACCGCGAAGGTTTCTTTCACACCATTATCTTCTATATAAAAGGCTTCACTCTTCTCCAGCTTGTATTCCTCGTTCAAAGTAAGTAATGGTGTAGCGCCACCATCTCTTTGCCTTTGAAAAAGTTCCTTTACAGGAGCATACTCCCCTGTTTCGGGATTCATGATCCGCTGGTCTTCTTCAATACATTTTCCGATACGTCGGCCACATCGCAGCACTTTTCGGTGATGCGGATGTCGCAGGATCTGCTCTTGATACCATCGAGGTTTTTCCCCAAGATGGTGCTCGGCCCATTTAACCGGGTCCCGAATGATCTCGAGCATTTCCTGATCATACTTCGTGAAATTGCTCATATTCTTTCTCCTTTTCGTTTTTTATCTTCTATAAGAGTATGGGTTCATGATTTTCGCTTCCCCTCCAAGGGCGCTTCTTGCGTTAAGCTTGCTTCCTTGGATAGCCTGGACGGCAGCTTGTCTCATGGTCATGGCACGCTGTGTGTCCATGTAATTGCCTCCGACCTGATTGTTGTAGGCATACTGGGCATTCCACCAGCTTTTCTTTTGCATATTGAACTTCTGCACGCCCCAGTAGGCTTCACCAGCGAGGCTCCCCATCATGAGGGTTGGAGCAAGGACAGGATTGGAGGCGAATATCGCACCCGTCACACCAGCTTTAGCAAGGGAGGTTCCCACATCATCTCCCATATACATATTTGAAGCGGCATCCAGGGAAAATCCGGCTGCCGCCATCTTTCCGACCCTGGACATTTTACCGCCTTCTTCAAGAAGGACACGGCCAAAGCCTTTTAGCGCACTCGAATATACCGCCATCTACATTACCCCCTTCTCATGTTGTGGAGACCGAAAACAATGCTTCCATTAGCATTCAGATTAGAGGGTGCCTTGTCTTGCCCAACACCGTCATACATCATGATGTCAGGGGCTCCCAAATGCTGAACATCTCGTTGCGTGGCTAAACGAAGAGGCTCAATGCTGTTCTTCTCGATTGCATGTTTTCCGTTTGTCCCTGCCAGGTAAGCGGCACCCACTCCTCCGACAACCAGAGGATTTAGCCTTTTACCTGTATAGAAGTTGCTCATCCTGCTAATGCTGCCTTGTTTATTTGGTTTGGCCTCAACAATTGGATTGAACTTTTTTATTCCTTTAATGCCAATGCTTTTTAAACTCATGGAATTCTGCCCCCTTATCTAAACAGTAAATTTTCCGCTTTGCGGGCTTCCTGATTGGCTCTCATGATTTGTTCAAGCTGACGGGAAATACCTTTATCCCTTAAGGCGAGCTGCCCTTTTACTGAGTGGGTCATGTGAGTCTGTTTGACACCTTGACCAATAGCCTTAAGATTTCCTCTGATACTTCCGGCATCCGCCCAAGTAGCACCCTTCAAGCCATGATATCCCGCACCCGCCATCGCACCTCTTAATGCCCCTGTCTTGGCTGCTTCCCATGGATCTTCTCCTTGAAGTGCGGCTATTCCACCATGAGCACCTGCAGATACGGCAGAAGAAGCGACAGTCCCTTTAAGGGCTGACTTAATTGACCCTTCTCTTGAAAAATATTGAGCTCCCGAACCAAGCAGAGTACTGCCAGTGGCACCAAGCCTGCCAAGCTGGCGCGGATAGACTAGGGTTTCGTCAAGTACTCGCGGAGCATTTCTGGCCCCCCTTTTAACACGAAGCTCCTCTATTCGTGCCCTTCTTTGAGGGGCAGTCATTTCGGATACTGACTTTGTTACAGGTTTGTAAGCCCTTGCCGTAGCCCCTCTTCTGAGCGCCTCAGCTTCGGCTTTTGCCCTCCGGATGACTTTGGGCTTGTTTGCATTTGCTGCTATTTGCCCTTTTCGGATATCACTTGCCGCTTGGGTAACAAGAGAATTCATAAATCCGGCAGACCGGTTATTCCCCTGCCATGACCCAGTTCCTGCAACCCTTCCGCTTGAGAGAGTTCCTTGCTTAGGGTTAAAATCCGAAGTCAGCCTCTCAAACAGCTTGGGATGATTCTTCATTACTTCCTTTTCAAAACTTTTGATAAATCTCGGATTAATGGCCATAGCTGACACCGCCTTTAATTAAATCGTGCATTTCCCATCTTGTGATGGCCAGAGCGAGCGTTGAACATTTCAAGTACAATTTCGCCATCCCGGATGTAACCATACGATTGTTTCTTTTGTTTCTTTTTCTGCTCCTTCACGCGCTGCTTCATTTCCCATTCCTGTTCCTTTTTGAGGGATTCCGACTCATAATGGTCTTTCACTCTTCCGCCCAAATCCATCACAGTAGCGGCTCCAATAGCGATCATCCCCACTTTAGCGGCTCCTGGCAGTTTTACCCCAATGGATATTAGCCTTCTTTCGGCTTCCTGTTTTCCCCGGACGCTTTTGCTGATAGCGGAAATCTCACCCCTCACCAAATCCTGAACAGTATCAGTCTTAAACAAAGCTTGTGCTCCATAAGTGATGCCTGCAGCTACTGCCCCCGACCTCATTCCTTTTCCAGAGCTGGACAGAACATCGTCGTCATCTCCATCTATTGCAGAAGAAACAATCCCGGCACCTATAGCACCAAGGATGATTTTACTGTTGTTTGCTTTAAGGAATTTAGATACACCCTTCATGTCAGGCACATCTGTTTTCGGAAAGACCTTTGGGGTTGGCTCTACTTTAGGAGTCTTGCCTGGCTTACTGTCCGGTCTGGTTGGAGGGGGATTTAGAGTGTGGTTATTTTTCGCTTCCGTGTTTTGGAGAATGGATGCCGAAGCCTGCTCTGCCTTAGTTTGGTGGACAGGTGTGTTTTCCTGTTTTGGGCTTTCATGGCTCATGCCTTTCACCTCATTTCGTTACAGGTAAAAATGATTCGACTCGCGGCCGCTCTCCAAAGCGTTCTCAAACGTCTTCGACAATTGATTGCCGCACTTGCTTTCGCAAGCACGAAATACAATTCAAAAGCTTTTTTGAAAAGGCTGGCTGTCAGTCTTTGGTTTTCCCACATACATAAATCCGAAAGTTCTTTGCGGACGGGTGTTCTGGTCCAATGACATAGCCTGGTGCTTTCGCAGGATGAAATTCAATACCTGTTAACCCTTCTTGTTCAAAGGCTTCCCTTATTTCCCTTTGGCGTTCTGCAACTAGGTCAATTTTCGCTTCGTTGGCTTCTGCCATCTCTTGACCCGTTATGCGTAAGTGTCCGAAGCTATATCGTTTCATCATTTACTGTCACTCCTCAACTTCGTCGTAATCAGCATCAAAGATTTGCCCTGGTGTCATGTCTTTTGCCACCTGTGACATAAGCTGCGCTGCATATGAGCTCGGATCCAGTGTAAGCGTAAGCTTATCGCCAGCTTTATCAGAACGTGTTGAGTGCATCAGCTGAAGAACTTTGTGTTTCTTGTTCTGAATTTTCTCCTTGTATTCAGCAGCTTTTGAGATTTGAGGAGCTTTGATTTCATCTCCATTTTCAGTAACGGTTACTGTTACTTCCTCAATGAAGTCTCCTTGCATGGCAATTTTATTGTCGGCTCTGAAAAGCTGCACATCATAGTCCACAAGGTCTTTAACCAATCCCATATCTACGATGTTGTCTTCATCTAATCCAAATTCTGATTTATAGACCTCATACTGCTTCAATATAAGACCGATTTCCAATGGACATCTTGTTCCAGTCGGGTCCATCCCTTGTTCAAGCAAAGGACATACAGATGCATATGGGCATTCATCACCTTTGCACATTAAAGGGATAGCTGCATACAATCCATGCTTGGTGTTGTAGATTTCCAAGGAATGAGCAATCATTCCTCTTGTCTCTGCACTTACTTTCCATGTGGAAGGCATTTGCACTTCATTGATAGCTCTTAGCTTTAACTGTTCAGGTGACTCTGCTTGTAACTGACGAAGTTCTTCCATTCGTTTTTCAACAGACATTTTTCCGCACCTCCTTTCTCCTGACTCGTCCACTTGGACGTTAATTAAGCTGATTGTTCCTCATTATCGATGGCGTCTGCATGACGGCTAATCCATCCACGGAAGTTCTTTGTCAAAGGACAAACGGCGACTCTCTCCTCCAATTTGCCAAAGTGGTTCAGGTATGGAACAAATCCAGATGTACCTGGTTTTTTCAGGTCAATCTGTCCTGAATGTCCGGTTACAACAACGTGGCAATTGTCATGTAAGCGAGTCAATGTCTTTTTCAATTCTTCCTTTGTGTAGTTCTGTGCTTCATCAATGATGACCCCAATGCGTTCATGGTCTTGACCTCTAAGGAATGTATGAGATTTCACTTCAATGAATCCATGTTTTTCATCCATTGCTTTTTCTGGATTGAGCTTCAGTTTTCGAATGGCACCCATGATTGGATCAGCATACTCCGCTTCTTTTTCCGGCTGTGTACCAGGACGAAACCCCATCTTATCTTCTTGGACTGGAGAAAAGATGTAATAAATCTTGTCGATTTTCTTATTCTCATACAGGTAATACAAGGATGCCAAAGCAATGGTCGTCTTTCCTGTCCCTGCTTCTGAATTAGAGAACACTACATGCTTATCAATGATGGAATTAGCCATGTACTCCTGCTCATCCGTCATGTTCTGCCTAAGACCGTAAAAAAGATTGTGTTTATCTAATGGCATCTTCAAAACCCCTATCCAATTTTTTAGAATGTCGCTTTTGTCCTTGCTTCTTTTCCTTGATCAGCTTGTGCTTTTCCCAAAATTCCTCTTTGAGTTTTTCCTCAAGGGTACTGATTCGTTTCCTTAGTCCATACATCTCATGCGCTTGCTTATGCAGTTCATCATGCAACCTATCGCAATCCATACACACTTGAAACAATCCTTCCTATGTGGGTTTTTTAAAGAAACATAATTTCTTTCAATCAACGAGTTTTCCACGCTCGTCTCTTCCGACTTGAAGCCCTAGAACCATTGGCTATTAGAGCTTCTTAGGTAGCCAACAATTTCATCGACTTTCTTAAGAGCGTCCTTTGTCGCAAAGTAAATGCCTGCTTCCAGGTCATACTCTTCTGGATTCACACATGCGGAAGTTCCAAGAACCTCGTATCCATTCTCCATTTGGAGACATGCCACTGTGGTCTTTCTCCCCACTCTTGCTGATTCCTGACTCACAACCCAGTCTCTAAGCAGGTACTGCTCATGTTCACTGAACTCCATCTAATTGCCGCCCTCCTCTTCTCCTGACTTCCCCCGAAACTTAACCACTTTCTGCTTTTTTCTCAATGAAATACTGCAGGCTCATTTGCCACGCTCTCCCTTCCTGACCGTCCCCACACGAAAAAGACCGCTCATGATGCCGAAGGCATTTAAGCCCTGGCTCTTAAGCGGTTTGACAAACTTATGCTTTAAATCCCCTTCTTATTTGCTCCTGACTTAATCCCCTATATAAGGAAGAAATTTTGAATTTTTTTCAGGCGCAAGTAGGTATATATGGGTCTTAACTGGTGGACTTTCGATGCCCACCCCCCTGGACCTACGACAAAAACTAAACCAAGAGAAAGAAGGAGAATTTCGATGAACAAGAAAGAGATCAAGCAATTAGAAAAGGTTGTAGCTGATGTGATTGGAGTGCCTAGCGTACAATTCATCAAGCCGGAGCATGTTGTAGAACCATCTGTAGATATGAAACTGCTGGAGATGGAGAACAAGCTAAATATGCTTCGTCACAATCAAATGACTTTGCGTCAAGCTAAAGAAGAAAAGAAAACACGCAGAGCCGTTAAGATTGACAGCCTAATTAATAAGGCAGTTGAAATCATGGACAATCCGGAGCAGTTAATCCGTAAGTCTAAGATTGCATACTCAGTGCTTAACTATTTCTTCCCGATTGAAGAGAATCTAGCGGAGGAGAAATTGGAGTATGTAATCCAGGGTCATTACGACCACCACAAGGTAGACGCTGTAGAAGAAGGAAATATCGTCTACCTTAATCGTGATTTCAAAGGTCTTAAGTAATACAGAAGGCTGGGGCCTAGTCACCCCCGGCCTGTTTGTAATGCAGCCCTCCATGTGAGTGCCGGTCACAAGCCCGGATGAATGCAGAGTGCAAACTACTATGTCTAGCTCTCGACGTTAAATTGAGCAGAAAGGAGAGTCATATTATGACTACTTTAACAAGCGAGCAAACAGCAACAACTATGGTGCAGGAGGCTGACGAAACTACTGTATCTGTAGCAAACACACTAAACCAAATCGAAAGGAACGAATTAACCATGAACAAGAAATCTGTTGTATTCTCTGCTGCCAATGTCACTCTGATCCAGTCTGCGTCCCTACAAATTGCCAAAGCTGCCATGCAGGATATGGGTGTCTCTACTCCTCCCCTATCTCAGTTCATTGGTGAAGGTGTAAAAGAACTTATTGTGGATGTAAAACGCAATAAGTTTGTAGCTGTAAAAGAAGAAGGTGAGGATTTCATTCCATTCCACACTGCTAAAGGAAAGCAAATGATCGATTTCCTTATGGTCGTTCTTCCGGCCCGCTTTCCGAAATTCATGGAATCTGCAGAATTCCAGGCGCTTGACAAGTTAAACCTAAAGGGTCGTTTGACTGCGAAAGCGAAAGTAAAAGGCAAGAAAACCCGGGAAACCATCTTGATGGCTGCATTAAACCTAGACGACATTATTGCTGTCGCCTCTGACGTGGTACTTGGCAAGCTACGCGACTTTTCCGCTGAGGAATTAATGGAGAAAGTTATGGAAGAAATAGAGGAGGACAACAACAAGACTATTACTCTTCGAAAGAATGTCCGCTTCTACATTGCCAAAGATACGGAAGTGAAGAACCTTAACAACCTCCACTCCCTGTATCAAAAGATGTCCGGCAGTTTAGCTGCTTATCGTTTTGCCACTGCTCTTAAGAAAAGAGCTACTGTCGTGAATGTTGTTAAAGAATACAAGAAAGATGGAATGGTCATGTCCATCGAGGAACCTCAGCTTGCTGTAGTTCTGGATGAAATGTGTGTATTCGACGGTTCAGGATCTTTGCCGTTTGGCGAAGCAAATGAAGCTGTACTAAAAGCAATCTTCTCTGGGGTTACTGTTTTGCACAGTGAAGAAGGCACGCTGGAAATGGGCGCGAACATTTCTGGCTTAGAAGAGTACAAGACTTATAAGACATACGCTAAGTCTATGTCCCAAGCTCGTTCTGGTGGCGCTGTTGGTTTCGATTCCATCGAGAGCATCGTAACCTTCTTCCTTGGGACTGGCCAAGATGAGCGTGCGTACGGAAAAACTCATTACCTGCACGATGAAAACGGCAAGAAGTATGCCACTGGCTACAAGGTAATGGATGTAGCAAAAGCTTATAAGCGCTTCATGTTAGCAGCTTCAAATGGCCAGAAAGCAGATAAGGGTCTATTAAGCAGATTCAGCAAGAATATTAAGGTCGAAGAATTCAAGAAAGATGTAAACGGCCTTGAAGTGAAATATGTTGTGATCACCAATTCCAAAGATGAAAAGATCACAATGGCATTCACTAAAGATTTCACTGCCCGTATTCCAGAGGGTCAAGACTTTCTATTAAATGTATTGGACGAAAACAATGCGTTGGTTAATATCGAAACGTTCAAGCACTGGGATAATCCTGCGGCAGTTGAAGCATTGCTTACCCGCAACCTGACTGATGGTGGTGGCTGGGCATCACTTCGTATTGTTAATGAACTTCGGGAAGCCGGTATACTGAATAGCTTTGATGCATTCCAGACTCGCATTAGTCACACTATCAAAGGCGCAGTCATTGCATATGAAGAGCTTTGCGGATTATTTGGTGCCGATTTGGTTATCACTGAGGGCATGGTGAAAGCTGAAGATATTGTAACAGATATCAGGGAGAATGGATTCCAGCTATTTGTCGTTGGCCAGCGTAAAGACGGCAATGATGGATTATGGCTTGCTTCTCAGGCTACTCAGCAAATGGGTCTTGACCTTGAGGAATTAAAGCGAAGCGTAGATGAGAGTGTAGCCTTTGCTGAAAAGGCAATGGATGAGCAGCTGTCCTCTGACCTATTAACTATGATGAATGCAGCGGATGAAGAAGCTGAAAATGAATTTGCGGCATTTGACTACCTTCGCCTTGCTGAGGAGTTCGGAGATGTTCTTGATGAGCAATACATCAAGGACGAAATCGTTTCCCTTACAATCAAGAAATTGAATAAGCTTCTTGATGGCAAGATGTTCATCCAGAATGGTCGTGTCCGTTACATGTTCTCAGATCCTGTTGCCATCTACAATGCAGCAAAAGCTGGTCGCTATGAAGTTCTTGCAGAGGATGCTGTACTGAATCCATATGAAGCTGTGCTTCCATCAAAGAAAGATGGTGAGGCTTTTATGGAAACAGGCGATTTCCTTTCCAACCGCTACCCAATCACTGTTACTCATGAAATTCCAGTTGTAACAGCAGTGGACGCTCCAGAGTACGCACAGCATGTGGAGGCAGGCTTATGGCAGGGATGCATCTTCTTCGATGTCTTCTCATGGGTTGTTGCTCAGCAAGCAGGTGCTGACCATGATGGAGATTCTGCTTCTGTAGTTAAGGAAGAGATGCTGGTTAATGCACGCTTAGGTTTTGAACTTGGCTTCTTTGGCAACAATGAGGTTCTTCCATTCATTGATGCTTATGTGAAGTATGAGGATGGAGAAGCTGTTGAATTTGGAACAGGCTGTCCTACTTATGTAACAGAGGTAGCTAAGAAGAACCAAAAGGTGAATGAAGCCATGGAGAAGAACGGTTTTGCAATTGAAGGCAATAGCATCATCTTTGATCCAGCTGAATTTGAAGGAGAAAACGGGGATGTCCGCCGCCGTGAATTTCTGGAGATTGTTGCGGAAATGTCTCAAGAAATCACTGTCAATACAATCGAGACAAGCTTGATCGGTGTGATTGCCAATCGCGCTATGATTCTAACAGACTTACTGACTCGCTCTGTCCTTACGGGAGAAGAACGCGTAATTGTTGAACTGGATTTACTCTTCTTAACTACTGCTGGTAGATGGGAGATTGATAGACCCAAGCACGGGGGAGCGTACCTTGAAATGCCACGCATCAAGGAGCTGTTCGCAAACTTCAAATCGCGTTTCTTTGATGATTCTGAAATGGAATTAACAGATGCAGCCAAGTATGAATTATTGGCAGAAGAGAAAGGTGTTTATCGTCACATCTTTGGTCCGGTTAAACGCGAAGGCAAACTGGTAGGATTTGAAGTGAAGAAACCCCAATGGCTGGCATCACAGAAAGAAGAATACGGCGCTAGAAACATGGACAGCACATTCCAGCAGGTTTTCGGTACAATGGAGCGCCAAGGTGATAAGCCTAGCTATGCTGAAGAAGTCATTGAAGCATTATGTGCCAAGTTTGCTGTTGGCCACAGCAACAATGCCAAGAACAATATTCGCGGCCGTGTTAATGCACACATGGAGGTTGCACCGGAAGTTATGGATCACCTTCTTCAGAATGTAAATGCCATTTACGCTCAGTATTCTCAGAAGGAAAGAATCCGTTCAGCTTCCGAAAAGCAATTCAGGGAGTATGCAGAACAGGAGCTTCGTAAAGCTGGGGTTTGGAGAAAGAAGAATCTTAAGTCTCTTACTAAGGCGAAGAGAACAGCCAAACTTAAAGCACATTATGAGAAGGAATTGTCTCAGTTCAGCATGGGCCGTGACCTATATAAGGCAGAGTTCCGCAAAGAAATGTATGCGGCTGCTAAGGCTATGGGCTATGATGTTCGCGCGCTTGTTGGCGCATTGTACCTGATTGTCAGCGGTACAAAAATAAATGGCAAAGCAAGTTTCCGCAAGGATGGCCGTGAGTATCGCTTCTCAGCATCCAATGGATTCATCGCTTTACCATTCGAAGTGTTTGCGGAGGAAATGAGCTCATTGATCTCTGGAAAGATCTCTGAAACATATTTCGTTCCGCAGGATGTTACATTCACTCTTCTGCAGACTACACTGTTTGAAGGAGTTACAGCTCCAGAAACAGCTGTGAAGGTTCGTGTACTGAACCCCGTTGCAAAAGTAGCGAATAAAACTGTTGCTGTTAACCGCACTGTTCGTGTTGCGGTTAAACCAGAAGAACAAAAAGATTCTGTTCGCCTTGTAATGTACTTCTTAAACAAGGATGCACAAGTAATGGATGCAATGTCAGTTACTCGTGAAGATACAGCGTACATTGGGTTTGCTCCAACAAACTTCATGACCGGTATCTATGAAATCCCTGTTACGGAAATTGCATTTGGCGAAGAAGGAACAGTGGCAACTGTCCGCTTCCAATAATCAATCAAATAAGTGTCTGGAAACACTTGGGTAGAGTTACAGCTCTACCCTTTTATTTTATCACATTGTAAATAAAAGGAGAGAAAAATTATGTCAATCGATTACGGAAAAATGTTTGAAGCTTATGTTCAGGGAATCAACAAGAACACGGAAGCACTGCAGCAAGGTTTCCAAATGATGATGCAGGCAGCACAGGCACAGGGAGTTGCAGCTCCACAGCCTATGGTTCAGCAGCCTGTCGTTCATCCGGTTAAACCAGTTACTCCAAAGCCAGTAATGGAGAACACAGCTTCTGCACCTAAGAAGTATGACTTGGTTATCAATATCCAGAAGCCTTGTCCTGGTTGCTCCTTCGCACCTGTTTGTCAGGCTAAGCCATCATACATCCTGCCCGAGTGCGGGATATCCGGCATGAAGGAAGCAGCAATGGCCGCAGGAGAAATCCTCATTGAAGTAGCGGTAGATGAACAATATAAATATTCATACCGTGCTTTCAAGAACAATCTCTATATTGGGGATGTTGCTCCTAATAATGAGACAAAGCCTCTCCGTGCTGAACTGGAGAAATACCCAGGCAAGACTCTTAGGCTTTCTACTAATCTTATTAAGCCACTCGAGCATTCCGTCTTCACGAAGCTTCAGGCAGAAATCATGGAAGTGTTCGCCGGTCAGCCGGAGCCACCACAATATACTCCTCCTGTTTACGAAGAGCCAGTCACTCTTCCGCAGGATGGAGCAACACTGGATCTTGGAGAAATGGTTACCCAGGATTCTCTACCAATCTAATGAACAGGCAGGGGGCACTCCCCTGTCTTCTTTTTATATATAGACAGATAGAAACCAAGTCGTTACAAATAAAAAACCAATAAGAGGAGAATTTTCGATGAATAAAACAATGTCACTACAGGAACTGGTTAAAACAATCAATGAGCAAAACAAAGAAAAAGCAGCACCTACACCAGCTGTAAAAGAACCACAGGAAGATATTATCGAGGAAGCAAAGAAACCGTTCACTGTTCCACAAGTTATTGAGCCGGTTAAGCATGAAAAGAAAAAGAAGCGTAAGATTCAGCCAACACCTTCACAGCAGACAATCATTAAAGACATCAAGCGCTGGTATTTCGGAAGCAAAGGATACTCCAAGTATGAGTTTGGGGGCTATGCAGGGGTTGGTAAGTCTACTGTCATTGAAATCATTCTTGAGGATGAGCTAAAGCTATCACCTTACAATGTACAAATGTGTGCTCCAACGGGGACAGCTGCTCTAGTTTTGCGTGAAAAGACACCTAAATTTGATTCCATGACTATGCACAAATTGTTCTATACGAAAGAAATAGTAGGAGGGAGGACAACCTGGGTTCCAACGACAATTAACATTAGAGGATGCAAACTCATTATTATTGATGAAGCCTCCATGGTCGGAAGAGTAAATGCAGAAGATGTTATTGCTATGTGCAGAGAAGCCGGTGTGAAATTACTAATTGTGGGGGATCCGGGCCAACTCCCTCCTGTCGATAAAAACAACGAAGGAAATACTGATTACTTCTTCATTAATCCCGATGCTATGCTGACGGAAGTAATGCGCCAGGCAGCAGACAATCCAATTATCGCCTTATCCATGCAGATTCGCCAAGCTACCGAAGATGGTGTGGTATACCGCTTCCCTGTACATGATCAAAAGATTGGGAACAATCTCTTCATCATGAACAAAAATAAAATCAGTGTCCCTCAATTTGCCAAGTTAATCAACAATGGCGGCGCAATCATTGCCGGGACGCACAAAACACGCAAGAGGTATAATACCTTAATCCGTGAGGAGCTTGGTTTTGATAAGCCTACTTTAATGGACGGAGAAAAGATTGTCATCAAGGAAAACACTGAAGGCGGAGAAGCAACAAACGGTATGCGCGGCACGGTTTCAAGAGTCCGGAAGAATAAAGGACTTATCCGGTTTGACTTCACTCCTGATGCCTTCAAGGGAACACATACACTTGAAGTGCATGAAGACATTCTGTTCGAGAGAAAGACCATGGCTCAAATGAAGAAAGAGAATTATATTCGCAAATCCAAAAAGGAACCGGAAATCCCACTGGGTGTTGAAGCATGGTTTGGTTATGTCATCACTGGACATGCGAGTCAGGGTTCTCAATGGAAAACGGTCTATGCGATTGATGAAGGATATGTATTTAACCGTTCTGCGGATGGGTACAAGACCCAAAACAGATGGCTTTATACTGTAGTCACCAGGGCTTCAGAGAATTTGGTGGTATATAGATAATGGATGATATCAGAATAAAGATCCTAGAGGAAGAAGCCACTTACTTAGACACCTGTGCAATGAAAGGTAAAATCTATCGGGTATTCAAATACAGGAAGAATGGTCTCAATTACTATGAGATTTGGGCAGTAAAGAACAATCAGTTATCGTTTCTAATCGACTTTACTGGAACAATGTAAACACTTGGAGTGGGGTTTCGGCCCTGCTCCTTTTCTGTCTGCAGTTATCTATATTACTGCACTGATGAGTCCTACAGGACGAAACAGAATCTTCCCCCGGGCCTTCGGCCTGGGCTTCGCCCGTTGCTAACGCAACCCTCGTAACCTCGGGCTAACGCAGTCTTGCCCTGTGCGCTAACGCGCCACTGAACGTGGGGATATCTCAGGACTGAACGTGGGCACTTATGATAAGGGCGCTAACGCACCCTCCCTCTTCGAGGTTAAAAACCGATTCGGCGTATTGGCCGGAAGGTGCCTTTTATCGGAAGGCTGACGCCTTCTCCGTTTATGATTTACGGTTGCAACCACCGCAGGGGTTGTCGTTTTTGCAGATTATGGTTCCCTCTACTGCAGAATACGGTGCATGGCGACGGACCAACCAATGGAAGCTTGATATTCAGCTGATATTGGAGCCACACCCGGAATATCCGGGCATATGGGTTCTGCTCGTTAAAAGGAAAGATCGAGCCCCGGACACTGGGAGAGTGTTCGTTACCAAATAATACCCAACGCTGAAGGAGAACAGCGCAACAAACCGGAAGTCTGTGCAGTCCTTGGGGAAATTCCGACCCCTTCAAGGAGCATGTACTTTGACAGAGCATCCGAGTCGGAACGGGTGCTCTTTCTTTTTTTATTCCTGTGCACTACTAACGTGCCAGGCCTTCGGCTTTGATCAGGGGCTGACGCCCCTACCTTTTTTGATTTACCAAATTAACCGTTAAGGGGAGAAATCACTAATGACAAACACTACTCTAGCACCACAAATCCAGGGAACACAAAAGCAGACTGACCCGTACTGGTACCGTCAGAATGCAAGCTATCTTTATGGGGTAACAAATTCTCCAAGCAACATGCAGTTTGGGATTGAGGACATCCGGATTAATCCAGGTTCTCCAGCTCAAATGCAACACGGCATTCTTGCCAATGGTTATTTGAAATCCGTAATTGGATCCATCTCGTTCATGGTTCGCCTGTCTCCACGCAATGGAGCACCTTTTGTTCAGACTATCTCGACAGAGAATGGAGTGGACACAAATGGCGAAAAGACGTATTGGGACCACATCGTGCTGAAGCCACAGGTTAAAGCACAAATCCTGCGTTTCTTTGAGGCCCTTCAGACAGGTCAAGCACCACAGCCTCAACAGCAAATGAATTATGGTATGCCGCAGAACAGCTTTGGCTACCAGCAGCAGAACTTCGGCACACAGCCGAGTTATGGAATGCCACAGCAAAACTTTGGCATGCCTGTTCCGCAAATGTATCAGCAGCCTGCTCAGCAACAGCCTATTTATCCGCAATACAGCGCACCAATGTATCAGGCTCCTGCTCCGCAGAATATGATAAACAATCAATCGCAATCGCCAGCAATTGATCCGAATGCTTCAGCTACAGGAAACGCTGCCCCTTCAGATGATTTAAAGGAAGATGACCTTCCAATCTGAAGCTGACAGCAACCGAGAGGGTTCTTCCCTCTCTTTTTTTTATGCACACTAACTAGCGAGGTGCTGCTATGGACAATGGCTTTGATGGCTTAATGCTGGCAAATGTCTGGAATGGTCTGAAGCTGAAGAAAGAAAAAAACATGAAGTCTATATCGCTGAAAGTCCTTCGGATGGACGGCACTGGCTTGGAGAGAGTCGTGTTCCAAGAAGTCATGGAAACCTACCTTCCAAACGAATATACGTTGGTTGGAACATGCTCCATTAATGGCAAGCCTTATACATTTGAATATCGTGCTCCTTTCGGCAATGCCAATCATACGGTGATTGGATTTAAGCCGATGAAAGTCACAGCAGGAGTTGGGTAAATGCCCGCTCCTGTATTCTACTTTAAAACTAAATATAGTGGAGGTTTGAACAAATGGATGCCTTTGCGAAACGTTATACCAAAATCAATAGCCGGCTTGATAAGTCGGAGGATGTTATATTGTCCATCGATGGATTTGATGTAGTGATTTCCTACATGCAGCATGCCATCGAGCGGAAGAAAAACCGTCAGATATTCAAGTCGTCTGTCTCTTATATGATTGAGAGCGCATTCGACCAGCTTCTTGATTTAAAGAAAGAAGCGGAATTTGTATTAACCAGTGATGAATTCGGTATATCCGTCGTTGGTGCCATGTCTTATACGGGAGTTGATATCGTCATACGGGTTATTACCGTGATTGATTCCGCTACTCCGTACAACCGACACACCTTAGAGATAGCCGTATAGGGAGGATATCATGGAAGGAACTTTGTTGGGTTTAATCATTGTTATTATTCTTGCTGTCGTCTTTTTAGTTTTATGGGTTGGCGTATTAGCGGAAGCCGTGAAAGGGAAATTGTCCGGCGGCTCCTCTCCTGCCAAAAAGGAAACACCGTCTTACTCGTTTAAGCGCATCGACAGAGTACAAGGTGAGCTTTCTTTTGAACACCGCAAGCTCCGTACATATCAGTCTGGCACCCTAGTCCTGAATGAAATGGTGGATGTCGATTTCTATGATGACAACAGGACCGTTGTGATTACAGATATTGCGCTAAAAGGAAAGTCCCTGTTTTCAATAGGTACCGGCTCCTATAGGGAGAAAGCTGATTATGCCATTCAGGTCCTGAAAGAAATGACCTACCAAGGCGGCATCAGCCGAGACCTCTGTGTTGAGCTGGAACACCTCGTCCTCGAAGTGGACACATTAAATGAATTATTGAAGGCCGGAACAATCAGCATCCAAGGTGGTGATTTCGTCTGTGCCTAACGGGAGGCTAACGCCTCCTCCCTTATTGCACCTTACTAACTTATTCGGAACGGAGAGATTTTCATGTCCAAAGCGTATAACCAGTTTCAAAATGATGTAACGAATACAGCAAGCCAATTGATGACCCAGCTGATGTGTGCTGAGAGAGGCATCGATTACAATACTTTGCTGACTTCTGCCCATCAAGCTCACCTTCAAGGAATCCTTGCGCAGGAACAGGCACGCCAGGTAAATCAAATCGTAAGCCGCCATTATAACCAAAACAGCGGTTCGCTCATCGGCAGATTGAAGGAGGCCATTTCTCCAACGCCTTCTGTTAATGTTGGATTCCCGGGTGCTCCTATGCCAATGTCCCCTATGGGGATGACTGCAATGAATCAAGTGGCAGCTCCTCAGCCATTTGCAAACGTTGTGAATCCTCCGGTTCAGTATTATCAAGCTCCGGTTCAGCAACAGGTTCCTTATACGGAGGAACATTCTCGCATCGGTCTAATTGAGCGGGATATGAATGACCTGAAGATGATGATTGCCGGACTGGCCAATTCTCTTCAGTCGCAGCCTTTGCAGCAGCAGGCACCACAGCAGGCACCACAGTTTGCTCAGGCTGGATATCAGCAACAGTCTTAACAGGAGGGGTTAACACCCCCTCCCTTTTTGGGTGTTCTCTCTATATAGAGGGACACCCTTTTTTTATAGGCCTAACACTAGCGACGCGCCTGACCATTTTTTCTCTCAGCACTACCGACGCCCATCCAGGGTTTTACCTTTAACACTACCGGCACACGTGACAATTGGCCCTTGTCAATCCTCCGCTGACTGGTTACATTCAACCCCTTTGTGATGCGATTATCTATATAGGAAGAGGACCCATGAACAACTTTGAGACTCGGACCGCAGTGGTCCACCATAACCGACAACATTATATTGCGGTGCAGTTCCTTTGCCCGCTTGATCAGGAATGGCATACCCTGCGCCGGATCTCCCGCTTCTACCAATCTGCCGAAGACGCCCATCAGGCATACGCCGCTCTCGACAAACTGGGTTACATGTCACCGCTCCTCTATAGCGCATGACAGGCCACAGGAAGGTCAGACAGGACGGCGGAACGGAGCGGAACCCTTACCCTTTCCCAAGCAAAAAATTTCTCCTCTGAGGACTCAGGGGGGCTTTTTCAGTTTGGGGAAATCCACACCCTCTCGATGGGGGTGAAGCGGGTTTCTGTCCCCTTCTTCCTTCCTGCCAGTTTATCATTTTGGTTTGGGCTGCTGTCTCCCTCCTCTCCTCCGACGGATAAAAAGTGTTGCTCTGCCCTATATAGAAAACACCCAATCTATGGTGCTGTCACTCTCTATATAGAGGAAAACATACTTCCGTCTTCACTTATATGTGCAGTCTGCCCTACATGAAAGCTCAATGAAGGTGACTGTCTAACCGTTGGTACTGTGCGGTTTGTGCTGACTCCACTCGTTGCTGATGAAGGTTAAGGAGCTAGTGTCTGTCTATATATAAGATTATCTCTCTATGCATATAGCAGTCTCTATATAGCTGGTAATACTCTTAGGGTTATATGTCTATATGGAGTCTATATAAGGGGTAATGTTCTATATAGAGAGGTTAATAGATGTCTATATAGGGTGACTGATAGAGTCATTGGTTATGAGGTTTCTGATACCGGGCGATTTTCCCCGGCCACTATTAATATATGTATTTTTGCCGAATTTCGGTCTGTTTTAAAAAATACTTTAAATGAGGTGCTGTTCTATGATTATGAAATGTCCGCATTGTGGCAATACCGAAGAGTTTTGGGTGGTGGAAGTTACCCAGAGTTGGGTAAAAATCAATAACCTGGGTGAAACGTTTTCTGATGAAGGTCAGATCGAAAAGAATTATTACGACCAATCTAAATTTCAGTGTGCTAAGTGTGAAGTCATAACACAGCAGTCTTGGGAATCATGGAACACCGATGTATCAACAGGTCATCCTGGTAAAACGATTCCTGAGAAGTTTTTTGATGGTATGAGCGTCTATCTTGTGAGGCCTGATGCCATCTTAGATGAATGTGTTACCGTCGAGGAGACGAGATACCAAAGTGTAGACGGAGGTGCACAACTCAACTGCTCATATGATTCATTGTATGGAGTTTTTATGTTTGGTGAGCAATATCCGGAATGGATTAATAGGCCTGATATATATTTCGTTAAGGAAGAAGCGTTTGCTCATGCCCGCGGCCGGTATCCAAAAATGAAGATCATTGGAGTTAAATACAGAGAAAAAGATAAGGGGGATTATTGATATGGCAAACAAAGTAGAGATCTTTGAGCAGCTAAAGTCTGCAGCCAACGATAAAGATATTTTTAAAGCTGGTTTTGAATGCAAAGGATTAATGACAGAACTCTATCCGAATCTTCCTGAGATGATGAAGGAAAATTATTATCGCACCTGGATTTGGGAAAACGCAGAAGGCATTCGTGTCGCAACATGGGACCAGGGAAATGCCCACTGTTTCTTTATGTGTGAAGGAACTGAAGAAGTGCTGCTCGATGAATATAAACAGCAAATTAAAGAACAGGCAGGTGTTCATAATGACTAACGCAACAGAGAAAAAGACAGTAATCCTTACTGCACAGCAAGCGAACTGTTTGGAAAAAATGAAGACGGATGGTGTTCCTTTCGCCGTGGCCATTCATAATTCACACACTGGATGGGCATTGGAGGAGAATCAATGTCTTGCCAACCTGTCTCCTGAAGAAGTGGCCACTGCATGGCTGGATGGATATCTAATCTTAAAAACGTTTCTTGGATGGAAAGGAAGTTTATATCAGTATCTTAATGTAGGCGACCTTGTGGATGAGGATATGGTTAGCTACTACCGAAATGTGATACCTCCTGTTACGGACCGAAGCCATTGCATACAAATGGGAGAACCATATAGCTCTTTCGATGGCAAGAATACTTACAGCACATTAAAGAAAACGGAGTATGGATGGATTTACGCCGGGAACTGCCACCACGGAGAAACGGAAGAACCGGTACCCGCTCATGGATAGACTCTTAAATGAATTGAAGGGAAGGTGATTAGAATGGCAATGGGAGACACTAATGGAATCACATTAAAACTGGTTTCACCCGGTGTACTATTGAATGAATTTGATGATGAGGTTCTGATTGATTTTGACACATGTGATTTATGCGGCGAACGCTTTATTGGAACCACTCATAATAATCCTGATGAAAACCCTATTGAACTAGCCATCTCACATTGCGGGTGTTAAAGATAACTCCAACAAACCGTAAAGAGAGTGAACAATGCAGTAACTTTTTTGAATTTTCATCGTCTACATCATTATTCAAACAAAGGAGCTATGACTATGAAAAAAATCCTTATCGCTTTTTTGTTACTCTCTGTGTTTGCTTTATCGGCATGCAACCAAGATACTGGGAGCGACGAATCCTACCAGGTTGTCACTGTTCTAAATGATGGAATGTGGTCTTACGATTCTAATGAAAGTCCGGAAAGCTACGAACAAGGTAGTAAAATTGCTACCATCAGCAAAAAAACGGACCCAGAAGTTACACCTGGAACCAATGAATCTAATTACTTTGAAAAGGGAACCAAAATCTATAGTATCAAAGGCAAAGATGAGCTGATAATGGCTGTGGAGCCTTCCGGCAAAAAAAGCATACTTAGAAAAAACGAGAACTAGAAAGGGTAGCCATTTTTTTGAGTGGCTACCCTGTTTTATTTTTACAACTTGCCTGAAAGGGGTAACGGTAATGTATACCATTTGGATTAAGACAGTTGGAGAAGAAAGTGAGACCGGTTTTACCCGCCCTACTGTATCTGAATGCATTGAACGCTTTAAAGAACATAAGAGCCATTGGGATAAAGTTCAGAAAGAACGAAAGGAAAAACCCTATATCTTTACGGCCTATATAGAAAAAGACGGTGAACTCCTTGTTCCCTGGATTGATTTGAAGAAAGTATTGAATGAAAAGAAGGTGAAATCCTATGGGCGACTTAGCGGATGATTGCTATGATTGGGCACTCCAGGAATATTTCACGGAAGCAGAAGACCTTCAGTACTTAACTAACTCCATAGATAATCAGATAGTGGTAAACGATATAATATCTTCATTTATCAATGAACCCCCTAACCAATCCCTGGACTATGAAGTTCTGGCACGGGACATTCTTCAAACCGCAGCAAAGACAAAACGATTGTCATTCAAACAAAAATACAGACTCGTTCAAGTCCTATACAACCGCAATCACGAAAGGTATGGATGCCTATGAACATAATCAGCTTTAACTATGTTGTTGATCACGGGGAAACCTTTGGCTATGAATCAATCGTTTATGTAAATAAAGATGGTGAAGAATTATCTTTTGAAAAATGGGTACAGCTCTCATTCCTAAACCTGTCACAAGAAGGCTATTTTAAATTTAAAGAGGAAGGTTGATAACAATGTCATTTACGCCCGGACCATGGAAAGTTGGGAGACTGGAAACTACTGTCGTATCTGAAGCAAAGCTACAAACCACGAGGCATTATGGGAGATACGGCGCGGATGGTGGAGCAAACGACTCACAATACTACGGGGGCAATCTGATTGGCGAAAGTATCCTCCGTATAGAAAATGCCACCTTGATATCGGCTGCTCCAGATATGTATGAAGTTCTTCAGCAATTAATTCATTGCGGCGATGAAGATGAATTGGGATGTATTATTCAAGATGCCAAGAAAGCTATCGAAAAAGCGGAAGGCAAAGATGATGCAGCGGAACGGATTAAAGAAATCAAGGATAAAGCTGCTCTAACATTTAAGCCAGCTGAACCTGTTTGGGAGCCTATTACACCAGATCATCCAAGAGAGCATTTTGATTCTACTCGCCGAGAACACCGTATTGGAACTAAATAATTTCCTGCCCTGTCACAACCCGGAGGTTCTACCTTGGGGTTTTTTTGCTATGATAAAAGTAATAGACAAATTCTTGAAGAGGTGAAAGTAAATGTCAGAAATCAAACTAGACAAAACAGAGAAAAAGCCTTCATTTATAAAAAAGAACTGGAAGTATATCCTTACAGGCGTTTTAGCATTATTCATTGGCTCCTCCATAGGACCTTCGGATGAAGAATTACAGGCAGCCTACGCCAAGATTGAAAAGCTGGGAAATCAAAATGAGGAACTTCATAAAACGATTGAAGGTGTAAGAGAAGAAAATAAAGAGCTGGCAGCCAAAGTTGAAGAAGCCGCTCCGTATTTTGAAATGAGCGAGCAGGAACGTGAAAACCAAAAGAAAGAAGCCGAGCTAAAAGCGGCCGAACTTGAGAAGCAAAAGAAAGAAGCCGAAGAAAAGGCTGCAAAAGAAGAAGCCGCTAAGAAAGAAGCGGAAGAAAAAGCTGCTAAAGAAAAAGCTGCAGCTGAAAAGGCAGCACGAAACAAAACCTTCACAGCCGGAAAGTATTTAGTTGGCCGTGACATTGAACCAGGCCTATATGATGCTAAAGCACTTGCGGGTCAAGGGAACTTTATTGTTCTCGGCGGTTACACCGGCTTAAAAGTTAATGAAATGTTTGGCTTAGGTGAATTCTATAACGATGCTTTTAACAATTTAGAACTGGAAGATGGAGATGAAATCGAAATTAATAACGACTTAAAAATTCAGTTCATCGCTAAATAAATAGCTGTATTCCCCTCCCCTTCCATCCGGTTGGGGTTTCTTGTTTACAATATGGAGGAATATATATACAGATAACAGCATTCTGACCAAACACGAATAGCCCAGTACCCATTCATCTAGAAAAAATGGGACCAGGCACCCCTTGCGCTGCATGCTTTCAACAGGAAGGTCTGTTTAGGAACAAGCATGAGCCTTTTCACAAGGTATCTTTTCGGCTGGTAATGCTCTTGCTGTATGTATAGCCTACTCATATTCGTGTACTGCCCTGCAATTTAGCCGGCTCTTCTTGGGGGATCATTCCAAGGGCTGCCTGCTGAACGTTCATTTTTCATTTACGGTAACAGATAAATCTATTATGACCACTCTTTGGAGTTCTCATACCCGGAGGAGGTTGCCTATAAAAAATATTCTGAATTGAGAGGTAATTATAAATGAGTATGATGACCAAATTATCAAATGTCGAGCTCGGAGACCTGGTGATTATCAACACCGGCATCCTTGGAAAGCTTGCCTATCGAGTTACAAATGATTTCCTTCACATCAAACTGGAGAATATCGAAAATGGTTTCGAATACAATGAGGTATTCAGCAGCTTGGATGACTTGCAAGTATTTATTGAAAAGCACTCAAATATCATAAAGCTTGTTCCCTTGCATTAAACAATCATCATATAGGGTATATATGGCATATATATCCCCGGAAGGGAGACTTGCTATGATACTCTATCGAGATTACATGCTTATTCTTAATACGCTTTTTGACAAAGAAAAAATTGATTACCACCAGTATTTATTTTATCGAAATAAACTGCAGCAATGGTTCGTCGTGCATGCAATGAAAAAAAGCAATAGATTTAAAATCAGCAGCAGGGGTTAACTCCCCTGCCCTTTTTAGTTTAAAGGAAAGGAACTTATGCATGGACAAACACACTCAGGTTAAAAATGTATGCCGGATCTGCAATAGCCGGCCCTCTACTAAACTCTGTGATTATGTTACTGATGTTATAACGAATTCCCATTTTCAAACACATAGGGAAACATGTGACGCTCCAATGTGCGACCGCTGTTCTATTCATATTGCAGTTGATACGGATTATTGTCCCAGCCACGCAAGTATCGTTAAACAAAATATTGAACTTCAATTAAGGGAGAGAAAATAAAATGGAAAACACACTTCAAGTAAAAGTAACCAGAATGAAAATTAAACAAGAAAACGGCATGAAGGCCCTTTGCAGTATTGTCATTGGAGGAATGATTGCTATTAATGATATTCGCATCGTTGAGAATAAAGAGCGCAAATTATTTGTGGCCATGCCTTCCAGGAAAATGCCGGATGGAACTTTCAAAGATATAGCCAATCCAGTAAATGCTACGGCAAGAAAAATCATTGAAGATGTGGTTCTGAAAGAATATGAAAAAATGTCACAGCTGGATGAAAATGTTTTAAAATTAATCTCATAGATTTCTAAGTCAATGAAGGGAGAAAATAACGATATGGGGAAAACAAATGAAGAAATAATAAAACTATGCAGAGAGGTTTATCTAGCACATATTCCAGATATCAATACGTACATTCATGACTTTGACACTGCTAATCACCAAATATTCAAATTAGTGAGTATGCATGATGATGAACAGCTTCTGCTCTGCACTCAGTATCTTGAATCATTCGCCAAGATTTGTTACTTCCTTGTAACCGACCGGCGATGTATGCTGGTTCAGCCCTCTTTAACCGGCGGAGAGGTTTCCTCATTCCCTTTTGACACGATCGGCAGTGTAGAATATAAGAAATCCTTTACTAAATCATTGGTCAAGATCCACCTTAAGACGGAAAAGACCCATGAGTTTACGCATTTAAAATGCGATAAAGTTTCAGGTGTTCTTCAGCAGGCAATGAATGATTATAAGCATCCTAAAGCTCCCGCTTCTACTCCGAAAGCGGATGAAGACCTTTTAACACAAATACAAAAACTGCAAGAATTAAAAATTAGTGGAGCTTTAACCGAAGAGGAATTCTCCCTGATTAAGCGAAAACTCATTGAGGAATTTTAAATAGAAAAAAGGGACGGAAATACTCCGTCCCTCCCCTTTATACCACTATATGTCCCCTATATATCCCCTATATATAACCCTCTACATGTCTAATATAGAGTCAATATAGCTCTCATTAGCTTCACTCTTTTGATACTTATTTACATTTTCCCGAATCTTCTCTTCCGCCTGGATAACTTCTGAAGGCTTGGCAGCCATGGTCATCCCGTACTTATTAGAAGATATAAGGAACGTCAGATAACCGCTGAGATTGCCTCCATGATACTTATCCGCCTGCTCCTGGGCATATTCCAGGATATCTCCCCTAAAAGAAATGGATTTCTTTATGACAGGAGGCTTATCCTTAGCCAAACTTCTGTACTCCTACATTATAGAATGCTTCAGCATTGTTAAGGATCTTGTCACAGTCAATGCTCTTTTTTGTAGGGAGATAATCATTGAAACGCAGCGCACCGCCGCCTACCCAAGTCTTTTTGTGTACGATGTCATATGGGAAGTCCAATTTAATTTGAGTAACTATCTGGTCCATCCATTCCTTGAAGTGAGTATCAAAGTCAAAATCAACTTGTTCCTCATCAATAATGACAGCACCCTCTTCAATGAAACGCTCTACATCCTGGTCACTCACCTGAACGTTGAACTGCTGATTGATGGCGCTTGCTACCTTCGCATAGAATTTAAGCATGCCCAGCTGGTAACTCTCTAAATGTGCAACAGTTCTTCCTTCATAATAGGAAACGTCAACAGTTAAGCCGCCGATATCAATAATCAGATTTGTACGCCCCTCTTCAAATTCCTTTGGGTTCGTAAGCGCGAGTCCTGCTGATTGCGGGAACACCAAGCAGTCTTCTATATGTATTGTTCTGTCCTTCCCTTTATAGCCCACAGTTACCTTCTTATTTAATAGGAAGTCTCTCAACTCATCCTTCTGCTTCTTATACCATCCGATTGGCAGACCAGTTACTAATTTAACTTTAACATTAGTAAGCTTTTCATCCATGTTTCGCAAAACGGCCGTTAGCAGCAATGGCTCGAAGTTAGGATCTGCAATTTTATTTGCAGCGACTGTGATTCTCCCCCGCTCACCAATTGTAAGCTTCTTTCCTTCATACTCAATCACTGTAGAATTAGCATTTACATCAATAACCCCCTGCTTAACAGTGCTTCGGAAGATATCGTATCCGTCTGGTCCTACCAATTTCGTGTGGGAATAGCCCACATCAATTCCAAAAATTAAAGACATGTTTCTCTCTCCTCCATTTGATGCTACCCAGTATCATTAAATGCTACTTAGTAGCACCCTCTTTGTGTATCTTGCATAAATTTTCTATATTTTTATCTTATCAGTATTACTGGGTGGTGTAAAGTAGCATGCAGTAGCATTTTGTTAAATTTTACTTAAATGAGTCCAACCTCTCATGTAAGGCACAAAGTACATATAGGCTATATATTTTAATTTTCATGCAAGGCAGACCATTTATATAGCATTATCTCACAAAACCTCATGTAGAGCATTATTAAATATGCGCTATATGTTATCAACTTTAATGAAGAGCATAAATTATATGCTAACTCTATTAACATCATTTGATGTAGGGCATATATTATATGTAGAATCTATTAAGTATATCTAATGTAGGGCAATGAATATATATCATATCTATTAATTAACTCTCATGTAGGGCATAACACACATAGGGTATACCTTTATGATATTTAATGTATGTCAGAATATGTACATGAACAGCGTTGATATGCTTTAATATAGGTATAACAAACATTGATATAGGTACAATAAAGGGTATATAAGGAGGTATATGAAGTGGCAGTAGAAGTTGAATTCATTACCATGGGGACAGCTTCCGAACAATTGGGAGTTCCTGCGCCTACATTAAGGCTATGGACTGACCAGCTGGAGGAGTATGAAGTCCATTATGTAATGCGCAATGATAAAAATGAAAGATTATATTATGACACTGACTTAGAGATATTTGCTTATTTAAGAGATTTGAAAAAGGAACATGGCCGCAAGACCACAACAAAGGATCTCGCCTATATGATTTTTAACCAGGCGAAGGATGATAATAAATTCACCCTTAGAACCAAGCAAGAAGTGCCACATATAGAGCCGACGAATGCTCATTTAGACCTTCTGAATCAAAAAGATATTCAGAACTTGCTCGGAAGTGATCGAGTTAGGCAGCTAATGGGATACATAAAAGAGGGTATAGCTGATGATATAAGAAAAGAGATTAGCGAAGAAATGATGCAAATGAATCAAAGGCTGCTAGAATCTCATGAAAGAATAGAAAAGGAATTAAGAGAGCGGAATGAATTACTAGAAAAGAAACTTCAAGAAAGAGATGAACAAGCAGAGAAGAGACAGATTGAAAGGGAAGAGCGGCTTGTTAAATCACTGAGAGAAACAATGGACCAAAAGAAGGGGTTATTTGCCCGCTTATTCGGAGGGTAATTTCTCTAACAGCTATATTGTATAAATCTAGCAATCATGGTAGGATATATCTACATCGAAATTCTTCGAGCACATAAGCTAACCTCTTATCGTGCTCTTGGTTTTTAGTTTTTTGTCGAAAGGTACGGTGCTGACTACATCGTGCCTATTTTTTTTGCGTGAAAATGGAGTGATTACAATGATCAACTTAAATAAGGAGCCTTCCGATAGAGTTTCCTTCAAGAGAATTATCCCCGTACTATTGGTTACGCTGTTTCTAACATGGATCGTAGCATATAACATAAGCCTGGGGCGTCAAGGGACAGAAGAGGTTGAATCCAAAGTTCAAGAAGCGGACACAGAAATGGAATCTGAAGTTCCGGAATCTGAGTCTGGCGGAGTAACACCAGGGGAAAGAGACGTTACGATAAAAGAGTTTGAATTTAAGACTCATATAAGGGGTCATAATGATGAAACCTATCAAGGGAAAAACGACTATCCTGACTTTGATGTTATAGTCGGGGCTATCGGGAAAGATGCATATGGAAATGAAATTCATTTGGATGAAGCTGAGGTATCCCGCTTTCAAACAGATGAGATTGCCCTGTACTTAACGTCTGATAATATTGGAATACAAATAGGAGATACAATTAAAGTCGCGCTGGATGAATATGGCGAAATTATATATGCCGAGAAATAACCCTGCGATAAGCTGCTGACAAATTGATTGGATGTCATTAAATGCTAGTTTCTTTCAGTTTTTTATCGAAAGGACTAGCATTTTTTCTATTAAGTGTTTATGTTATCCGCAAATCGAACACCAGGAGGAATAGTAAGTGAGCAACATTCCATGCATCACGATTTACACGATCAACACTTCCGAAGGTGAAAAGGTTGCTGAAAAGCTGGCAAGGTACGATTTGAATGCGTCTATCAAGCACATCGTAAGAGACCGTTTCACTTTCACAGAATTTAAAGCACTTCTTGCTTTGACGGACGATGGGCTGGACGATATCCTGACCCAGCGCGGAAGCACCATCGATTTCTTGGAGGAACAAGGAATCTCCCTCGACGATCTAACCCTCAGAGAAGCCTACAATGTAATCCTGCAAAACCCCAAACTCCTAAAAACCACAATCCTCACAGACTGGAACCGCATAGCATACGGCCTTAACGGTGCCAGGATGTTCCTTCCGAGACATATCCGGAAAGCAGAGCAAAAAAAGATGTATGAAAGAGTCACTGATACATTTGAAGGACTCTTTGATGATGAACTAATTTAAGCCTGCAGGAGGAGATAACATGAAATACAATATGATGATACTGCCGCCTGACTATGAAGGGAATAAACTATCAAACCATCCTTCGTGTGTCATGTGCGGTGAACAGCTTGAACTAATCGATGAATTTTTAAACGTCAAATCACTTCCGGACATGAGCACTGATTTTGAATCACTGTTTTCATTGTGCCAGGGCTGCGGAATGCCGCATCTTGAGCTGGTATCCGGCGATGTAGATTTCTTAGGACCTGTTTTAATCGCGTGGTAATAACCATTCGATTAAAGCAGGTTTTTATATTTAAATTCGAAAGGATGAACGGTATGGAATGGTTAAAAAAATTGATAAAGTGTCATATAAGGGGATTACATAAACTCGGTTATCATGATCGTGAGCATTGCGTTCGCTGTAAAAGCAAGCTAGAAAGAACGCTATAAATGATTGGCAGCTGGACTGTCAATAAAAAAATTTAATAAATTTCCTTCTAGGTACTTGAATTATAGAAATCAAATGGTTTCTATACTTTCAGTGATTCAAATATGAGTCCAATCATACACCAAGAAGGAGTACGGAATAATGGAAAACATCACAGTCGTTTATGGCGATACAACAATCGAAGTACCAGCTAACACAGAATTGGAAGCTTTAAAGACAGCTATGGCGGAAAACTTCCCTGAACTAAAGGATGCAAGTGTCGTTCAAGAAGAAAACACAATCACTTTTTCACCTAAAGCTGGCACAAAAGGCCTTAACGTTGTTTATGGAGATACGAACATTGAAGTGCCGGACGATACAGAACTTGATGCTTTAAAAGTGGCTATGGCCGACAACTTTCCAGAATTAAAAGGAGCGGAAGTTGTCCAGGAAGAGGAAGGAACAATCCGTTTTTCTCCTAAAGCAGGTACAAAAGGCTTCTAATAGAGCCTATATATACCCCTTATATAGGTGAAATACTAATAAAATACAATGATAACTTGCAGGGAGATTGGTGAATGGCTGATTTCCCTTGTATTTTGTTCCGAGGAGGTTCCGAACCATGTCACAAAAGAATGTGCAGCTGCGCATTTTAGAAAATATGCAGGACATTACTGAATCCGAATTTTATCCGCAGCATATTAAAGAAGCCCTGGATCTGCTTATGACTCCGATTTCCTTTGCGGACCTTAAGAAAATAATGTTCCGTCATGATTTTGATTTAATCAATACGACCATTAATACATCCTTCGATAACTACATGAGAGAATACGAACAGTACCTTACTGCTCTTGATCGCATGCAAAGCGTTGCTTCTTTTGATGTAGATTTCATCTGATGCAGAAGGGGGAGAGACTATGATCACAACACATGTACGCTATAGAAGGGCTATATATAGTCTGCTTTATCTATTGAAAAACAGCACCACCAACAGTGAATTTAATGCTTTGATGAAACATCTTGATAAAACAATGAAAAAGCATCTGCCGGAAAATAAACTGGAGAACTCTCAGCTTTTCTTTAAAGAAGTAACCAGATTCTTATTAAAGATCTTGGAAGACTACTATGAAATTGAGCATGGGGTTCATTCTACTTCAACAGCCGCTTCCGATGTATTTACCCTAACACCAAAAGGCAGCCACCATGAGATGCAGCTCCTCGAGGAGAAATATACGGCCAAAAACCGCTTCTGGAATTATTTCCTTCGGGAGTTTGATTATGAATACTGGAAAGATAGCCGCTCCAATTACAGAAGGTATGACAGTATTGGCCAAAAAGACGAAAATGGCAAAATCACTATTCGAACAAATGAGATTCTTTTGGAAGGGGAGTACTTTCTTCCGAAAAATCGCTATGGCCAGTCCATGGAACTTGCACATGACTTCAATGATTTCGTCAGCATGTTGAGGCAAATTCGAAGTGTGAAGATGAACGTTGATAATATCATACAGAATCATCAGCGACTGCTGGCTGCCATTGAAGAGTTTAATAAGCGAATTGAGCAACTCGTTAAGAACGAAGAGCTTAAATTCTACAACAGCAATCTGAAATCACTTTTATCCCGGATCCTTATTCCAGTTTCAGCACTTTTGGATGAAGAAGTTAAAAATGCCTGCCTTGAATCTGGAAGAAAGGTCTTTATCAAAAAACCTTCACTTGCTGACTTCCTGTCCATCGGGGCATCTGTTTATGTCTACTCGGCCCATGATTTGGACGATGATTCATCCTATATGGCCAAGCCGATTGAGTTTGGGCAGAAAGCGGGAGATTCCGAACAGCTTAAATTCCATGGCATTGGCCAGGTGACAGGAATAAACGCAGATTGCGAAAGGTCACTCGGCGGCAATAACCCCTATGTTATTAATCATAATATCTATGTTTCTGCCAATCAGGAAGACTTTCTGGCTTGGCTTCCAGAACCGCTGCAGGACGAAATCAAATTCTATGAAGATATGATGTCTTCATTAGACAAAGACATCGGCTCTGTTCAATATAACCCGCTTTCCTCTAATACTCTATCCATAGAGGGCATGGCAAAGGAAGTCCCTTCTGATGTAAAACAATTCATAAACAGCTGCATTGCCAGTATGGACTCTTCAGAAAGGGAAGAGGAACAAGCTGCTGAAGAAAGCGAATATGAATTCGAAGTCGTGAGGCGCATTGAAATTAATAGCTTCCTGTTCCGTCCGCATCCCTTAAAAGACTTCCAGTTTGCCATATTTGAAGATGAAGCCGGGAACATTGCAGGGGTTAAGACCGACAGAAATGGAAGGAAATTAGTTTATCAAACACAAAATGCAGATGAAGTTTTAAAGGCAATGCAATTGCCCGATGGTGTTTATGCCATCCATCATTTCAGCAAGAGGATGATGAACAGACAGCAGGCCATCAAGCGATTTTACCCATACAAAGAAAAGCGGGAGGCAACAGCATGACACATCAATCCACGATGATTCTCCTTGAACCGGAACGTGTTACCGTTACGACTACGAATGAAGATGGAATTAAGACAGTAAAGAACACGAACATCGAAAATATCCAGCGAATCTTTATGAAAGAGCAGGCAATGGAAACAGAACTTTTGCCTTCTCAATGGGGAGTAGTGAAGTATTACCGTAAAAACCATTACGAGGGCTATGTGATGACTACTCCTCCTGCAACGAGGAAAATAACTTTGGACCTAAGAAGTAATCATATCCCTGCTGAATTAACAATTCCGGTTCCGCCGCTTGTCTGGATTTTTGAAATCTTTAAGAATGCCCAGGGGGAGAAGACATTGACTCATTCAATGATCTTCACCATCAAGCATGAGCTACTGTCCTTGAAAGATAAAGTGCTCCATGCACCGTATCCGAATATTGGTGTTAATCATGGCATTTGCTGGGGAAGGGGCAACACGCCAAGTGTCCCTACAGCGAAATCCCTTCAAAATGTTCCGGCAAGATTCTTTTCGCAGCCGTTTAACTTTGATTTATCCGTGAACAGAGTGAAGCTGTTTAACCATGTGAATCCTGATACCAGCACTGCAGAACAAACGGACAGCGCCATCTACCACATGATCAAGCTGGCGAAGGAATTCGAGGAAGCTAAGAATGAGGGGAAAGAATATTCTTATCCTTTTGAAACGCTGAAAGAAGCCGGCACAATGGATGTGGAGCGGGCTATCCGCAACACTTTGCCTGGAATCTTTTCCTGATGACAACCAGAGTCTAGTAGAATGTAGTGCAATTTACGAGAATCCCCTTGATTCTACTTAAATATAGGGGATTCCCCTAATTGCACAAAACCTTACACAACATGAATATGAAAGAATGGGAGAGATTATGCCATGTCCACTCCGGCACTCAATTTAACCAATTTACTAGCAAACCAAATTAATGGGTACGTTGCCCATGATAAACAATACAGCGCTGATAGGCTTAAGAAAATAACGTATGTCACTGCCTCAAACGGGTTATTCAGGGTAGAAAAGACTCCTGTAGCCATCTTCAAAGTCAAAGTCCATCCATTTGAAAAAGAGATTCCTGGCCTATTGCCGATGGAAGAAGGTCCGGAACTCCTGATCCCCAAGATTCCTTTCAAGTTCCTCCAGCAAGCATTAAGCTGGTACATTGACGTTTATGACCAGGACGGAACAGAAGCTTCCCTATTATTCTTCTGGAATAAAGAAAACAAGGCCATTCCCCAGCATTACTCTGACAACAGTGAAATCAAGGGACTGCTTGCTGATGGCCAGCTGATTGTCTATGTACCTCGCCAAGTGAACCAAAAAGGGCTTTCTGAATTCCATATGGATCCGATGGTGGACTACTTGCGCAAAAACTTTGCCCTTTTATGTGAAACACACAGCCATAACACCATGAATGCATTCTTCAGCTCCACAGATGACAGCAACGAGAATGCAACCCAGTTTTATGGTGTCTGGGGAAAAGTAAAGGATGAGCGTCCGCAGTTTGCTTTCCGTTATGTGAGCGGAGATGCCAAAGTACAAATCAGCCCGGATGTATTGTTTGACTGGCCAACTGTCACCACAACACATTCTATCGATTTGGAATCCGATTTTCCTGGCTTTAATCCCATGCACAGCGTTCATGTTGAGGAAACCATATATATGGGGCCATTCCCAAATTTGGATTATCCGGCTGAATGGATGGAGCAGCATCAGAAGAAAGCTCCTGCCCGTCCAGCACCGAGCTATTACCCTTATAAGATGACCCACCTCTTTGAAGATGAAATATATGAAACTGGCGGCGCCCACCGATTCAGCTACGGATTTGAAAATGCCGAAATTGAAGAGCTGCTGGAACCAGAGGACCTTGCGAACAGAAATGATATTATGGATAACCTGCTCGACATGACAGGGGATTATGCCCGCCTTGGCTATGACAAGGTAATCGAGCGGACTATTGATGCGTCATTAAAATAAACACTGGAGGGGCTAACGCCCCCTCCCATTTTGGTTTTTCATAGAAGGGAGAATGATAGGGATGTCTATAAAATTAGACTTTGAACCTGTTTTAACGCTAAATACCCAGCGGGATAAAGGAAAGGTGTTCATCGTGATCGGGGCAGGCGGAACAGGCTCTTATTTCTTGCCCCAGCTGGCAAGGCAGGTAGCCATACAAAACAGAATGAGAAGAATGAAAGGGGAACCTGAACATAAGATATTGGTTGTGGATGCAGATACGGTCAGTCTATCCAATCTCAATAGGCAAAACTTTATTGAAAAGGACTTGGATATCAATAAAGCGCAGGTATTGGCAACCCGCTATGGAATGGCATTTGGGATTAACATTGCCTACCTGGACAAATATATCATCAGTACAGACATGCTGGTAGATACCGTTATCGCCGCTTTCAATGTGCGAGAGGAAATTCCGGTTTTAGTAGATTGCGTGGACAATAATAAAACAAGGGTCTTCATTCATGAAACAATTGAGCGCCTATCCGGAATAGCCGATGTGTTCTCATTGAGCAGCGGGAATGAACTTTATACAGGGCAGGTCGTCTGCGGATTTGTGCCAAGATTGAGTAAGAGTGTTTATCAGGACTCTGGATTATTCCGCACTCCTTCTGTTACGGATATGTTCCCTGAGATATTAGAGGGTGGAGATAAGCTTCCGACCGAGCTGAGCTGTGATGAAGCAGCCATCTCTCATCCGCAGAATATCATGACCAATATGACTGCCGCCATGCTGCTGTTCAGTTTCGCCAATCTGATTATGACAGCCGATACTGAAGATGAAACCAACCCAGGACTCTCCTATTTCGCCCAAACTTTTGATACACAAAACGGGAATTTCCGCCGATTCCCGAATAAGAAGTCTGTTATCAGTCAATACATCCATGAATAAGAAGACAAAGCAGATGGTTAGGTATGCCCGCCATCTGTTTTTTTTATGGGATGAATTAAAAAACGGCAGTCAATTGGAGAAGGCGGCGGAAACCAAGATTCAATTCGAGATTGCCTTGAAAGAATTAAGGTCAAATGGATATGATGTCAAGGAACTACTGGAGGGCCTGAAATTGGATTTACATTATCATTCTGAATTTGGCTCCATTGTCATTTTCACTGACGGCGCATTGCGTCACAGTCACAAACTTGGTGTAAGATCAGCCTGCAGTTTTGCTGTTTATGGAAATGGAAAGCTATTGGACCTGCAGGGAACGATTATGGGCGATTCCATTCTTCATGTCTCTGGGAAAATACTGCCGGCTGATTCCATGCTTGCGGAGTATCACGGGATGCTGCAGGCGGTAAAATATGTTGATAAGCATAATATAAAATCTAACAGCTTTATCTTCCTGTCCGATTGTTTTTCCATGGTGGACCTATTAACGGGTCAAAAGCTTCACCACCGAAAGATTTTCCTTCAATATGGGGAGGAGATAAAAAAATACACAGACAGGCTATCCTCAGTGGAATTCAAGCACATTCCAAGAGCGTATAACAAAATAGCAGACCAGCATGTTAATAAATTGCTTGACTCATATGAAAGGGGCGAATTGTTGTGCAACTAACAAAAGAAGAGGCTCTAGAACTAATGAATGCATTACAGCCGCATATAACTGGCTTTTCTGTAACCTTCCAGCTTGAGGGGAAACCAGGGCAAGAAATCATTTGCGGAGGAAAGGTCACAAAAATCGTGGATATGTCCCAATGGGGCGATGAAAACGAACAAGGCTGGCTGATTTATGTCACACTCGATGACGGCGCTGGTGAAATGCTCATTGTTGTACCAGGTCTCCTATGGGAGGAAGTGGATGCGGAAGTAGGGGATGTTGTAATTGCATCAGGTATCTTGTTCTCCCTACCTAAAACATGTCAGTTTAAGTCCAAAGCAGATACAGACATTTTAGTGGTGAGGGCAGATGACCCGCTTCGCCTCCTTGTTAGAACCATAAGAAAACTGCCGAAAGAATAGACGATTTTTCGTCTATTTTTTTTGCTTAATTTCATGAACGAAAGGTGAGAGAACATGAAAAAACATTTTCAAATAGCAAAAGAAGAATTCTCCCTGTATGGAAATGAAGGCACTCAGCTGCAAAATCTGCTCGCACTGCTGATTGGCCAATCTGCAGAACCAGCCATTACAGGTCAATTAGCTGCTCTTGGCATTAATGGGATCACTCAGCTGTCAAAAGAGGAACTGATGGAGTATCCAGGGATTGGTGAAATGTCGGCAACCCGGATTAACGCAGCTCTGGCACTTGCATCCCTTGCCATTAAAAGGGCAAATGACACTCGATACATCATTCGCTCTCCAGAGGATGCTGCCAAATATCTGGATGAATTAAAGCACCTGCAACAGGAACACTTTGTTGCTGTTTATCTAAATACTAAAAACCAGGTGATTTCCAAGAAAACCATATTTATCGGTAGCCTAAATAGCTGCATTGTCCACCCCAGGGAGATTTTCAAAGAAGCCTACAGGTTAAGCTCTGCAAGCGTTATTGTGGCTCATAACCACCCTTCCGGAAATCGAAATCCATCTCGAGAGGACATTGAAATGACAAAAAGATTAGCTGAAACAGGCCGGGTACTCGGGATTGAACTTATTGATCACATTATTATTGGCGATGGAAGTTTCACTTCATTAAAGGAAAGCGGCTATATAAATTAAATAATTTCTTATTACCAAACCAATCTATTATAAAAGGACCATTACTGGTAGATTTTTTTAAATAACGTGATATTATTATGGATGTAAAAATTAAACTTATTTGGGGGGCATTTCATAATGCAAAAGTTTTCAAAATTTTTGGTTTCAGCTTTGTTAGCCGGCACGTTCCTAACTGGTTGCGGCGGTGCTGAAGAATCTACTACAGGCAGTGAACCACAAGAAGAGCCAAAGCCAGCGGAGCAAAAAGATAAAAAAGTCTCCAAGCCTAAAAAGGATGAAGCTGGAAATACAATTCTAGACGAAGTTGGCCAAACACATGAAAGTGAAGCTGGAAAAGCTGAATTGATGAAGATAAAGAAAATCAATGAAACGGTTGACATTGCGCCTTTGAAGGTAACTGTTCAAGATATTAAGGTTATTAAGCTATCTGATGTGGACCCGACATTTGCAGAGGATTTAGCGTTACAGATGGATGGAGAAGCGGAGCTTTTAAAGAAAGGTTTCTCTTATGTTCAGGTAAAGTACACAGCCGAGAACACAGCAGATCAGAACGTTGAATGGTATGATTTAATGAACGTTATCACTGACAAAGGTGAGCAGATTGACGGTCAATTGAAGGACTTCTTAATCGATGATGCTGACCTGGATTCAGAATTTATCGGAAAAGTGAAGAAGGAATATGTAGATTCTTTTGTCCTTAAGGATGGGGACATTAGTAAGGCTAAATTGGTGTTCGGCAATACAATGAATGCAGATACTTATGAAGATATTACTGGAGAGCAGACAGTTGAATATACTCTAGATTAATAGTTTGAATGTTGAAGGAAGGCGAAATGCCTTCCTTTTTTATTTGCAAAGATTCTCTAATTCTAAAAAATAATTTCTCCTGACCGCTTGACAATTCAAAATCAAATGGTTGTGTTTGTAACTGCCAAAGGAAATCCCTTCAAGGGTCAGAGATGCAACCTCTGTCAAAACGCTGTCTACTGTTCCGACAAAAGCGAACGGCAAAAAAGAATAAAGGTCGGGATTGCCCTGAAAGCGACTCTAAATAAACAGGCTAGGTGAGCTGAGCCAATGCACAAAATCAGCGTATTCTCCATCAGTCAAGGGTTTTCCGCTGTTTGAGCCCGGGAGAAGAGACTCAGAGGGGTGACGACGACCTCTTGCAGAAAAGGTACGGGTGGAATCCTGGCTTCTCCGGAAGCGTAGCAGGTGAGCGAAACACATTGGGCAGGATTGATGTGTGTTTGCCTGAAAGATAAAACTTTGTGTAAAACAGCGGTGACTCACAATCTCTCAGACACTTATACAAAAGTGTAATGTCATTCATCTATCCTGCTCTATGAATCTAAGAGAATCTTTTCTTTTAGCCATAGGGTAGGTGTAGTCTGATCTACTCCAACTCGACGACTTTCCAAAAGTATAAGTGTCTACAGGGTTTTGTCTTCCATTTAGGTTACTGACTGTCTTAGATGAATCATCCACTTTGACAGTCACCTACTTTAGTCAGTCAACTTGACAGTCAGTAGCTTAATCGAACACAAAACAATCATTATCTCCAGGAGGATTACATCAACATGAAATTTAGCCTTGAACCAAAAGATATCAAAGCCATTGCACAATACGTAGGAAGTGCTGCTACTCCGGAAGAAGTTCAGCAAATCCATGACATCATTGACCTTCATCCAGATGCAAAGGAAATCAAAAATGCGATTACAGTCGAATTGCTCAACATGCTTCTTCAGGGAGTAACTGAACAGCTTGAAGCCAAGCAAGAAGCAGACCTTGAAGAGGAAAATGACTTCGAGGATGAAGAAGATGATTATGATTATGAGGACGATTACGACTTCTATTTTGACTCATTCGATGATGAGGATGATGAGGACGAAGAGTTTGATGCCCAGTCTGCTGTACTTGCCAGTCTACAGTCAAATCAATTGGCTAAGGCTATCGCAGAACAGGTGAAAGAACCTAAAGCAGAAGCGGATGACCTATCATCTTTAATCAAGGCTCAGGCAGAACCTCAGTTATTAGCGGCCCTGATTCGTGAGCAGCTGGAAGAAATGGACCACGAAGCGGATTACGAAGAAGAACGCTATAGCACAGTAGAAGAGGTTCTTGACGAAATTGTTGAAGAAATCCTGGAGTTTGACTATAACGACCAGCTTGAAATTCCACTTCCTATCGCCCCTGATTCTATTGAATTGATGGAGCATGTCTTTGAGTTTCAATTCAACCAGAAGGCAAGAGACAGAGAGTTAGGAGAAGAGGAATACAAGAATGAATATACTGCTTATCTTATGACTGAACTTGCATCCGCTTTAGTGAACCGCGGGTATGAATTGGCATTTGAAGTGCAAGGTGGACAGGTTAGACCTGTTTTAACCTGGTAATGAAAAAGGGTGGCTTCGGCTGCCCTTATTATCTGGAAGGGAGAGAACCTATATAAATGAATACAGTTAAGTCACCGGTTCCTTTCGCCCACCTTCATCTTCACACTCCTGATGGGAGCTTGCTCGACGGCTTTTGCCGGATCGAACCAATGATCAAGCTCGCAAAAGAGTTTGGCATGGATGCGATAGGCGTAAGCGACCACGGTACGTGTTTTGCCCATTTTCAGTTCTACCAGAAAGCAAAGGAAGCGGGCCTTCATCCTGTTCTGGGGATGGAAGGATACATTACCCCTAAAAAGGAATGGAAAAAAGCAGATTTCGAGAAAATTAATTTTCAAGATGTGGGTTATCGTACCAAAGAACACATTGCTTCATTGGCAGACCAGGGCTATGTAGCTTTTGAGAAGAAGCAGAAGGATTCCTTCACCAAAGGCAAGCCAACTAAGCCGGAGCATATTGCCTTTCTTCAGGAATATCAGCATATGGACCCAGAAGGCTTTGAAAAACTCAAGAAAGGTACTCGCTGGTTCCTTTCAGGTAAACAGGATGATAAACAAAAGCGCCTGTTTGAATGGTCCCCTCGTATTGCACACCTTTTGATGATAGCCAAAACAAATGAAGGCTATAAAAACCTCCTGAAATTGACCTCTATTGGCTCACTTGAAGGATTTTATGGAAAGCCCCGTGTGGATTACCATGATATTAAGAAATATGGCAAAGGAATTATCGCCACCTCTTCTTGTTTAGGGGGTACCATTCCGAAACTGATTAGAAGCGGCAAATTCCGCGTAGCAAAAAATCATATTAAGTTCTACAAGCGTTGCTTTGATGAATTCTATTTGGAGATCCAGCCGAGCACGATGGAAGAGCAGCAGTATGTAAATGAAATCCTAATGGAATGGTCAGAGGAATTAGGTGTGCCGCTTGTAGCAACATCCGATGCTCACATGCTCCGCCCTGAAGACCGTCCGGTTCATAAGGCCATCACTTCCATTAATAAGGATAAAGAGGCCGATGAAACGGAACAGGATGTGTATGAGCACTGTATCTTCTATTCTGCAGAAGAGATGCTTCAGATGGGAATGCCTCCTGAAGCACTGGAGAATGCCTATAATATTGCTCATTCCTGCCAGGTTGACCTCGAGATGGGGAATATCAAATATCCCGAATTCCAGGTGCCGGAAAACTTTGATTTTGACTCCTATCTTTCACAGCTTGCCAATAAAGGAATGATGGAGAAGCTGCAGGAAGGAAATTTTATAGGCAGGAACTTCTTTGAGATGTTCCACACATACAAAAAGCGCCTGGATTATGAGTTGAAGGTTATTGCCGATAAGGGAATCTCCGCTTATATGTTAATTGTTTGGGACTATATCGATTTCGCCAGAAGAAACGGTATCCTGGTTGGTCCCGGACGTGGTTCAGCCGCCGGCTCCCTTGTTGCTTATGTTCTTGGCATCACCAACCTCGACCCCATCCGATATGAACTTCTTTTCGAACGCTTCATTAATCCTGAGAGACCCGGCTTTCCAGATTGTGCTTTACTTGCTGCATAAATTTTTATTGACTCTACTCTATGAAGTGGTTACTTTATACACAGAATTTGAGAATAAAGGAGTCTACAACTTATGGGTAGAACTAGTACGGTTCAAGTAGATGAACAAGCAGTTATTCAAATGTATTTAGATGGAGTTCCGATGATACGGATTGCAGAACAATTTGAAGGGATGAAACATCACCATGTAGATTGGATTCTACGTAAACATGGCATTCCTAAGCGAAGCAATAAACAAAACTCCAGAAAATATGAAGTAGATCATCATTACTTCGATGTCATTGACACAGAAGAAAAAGCTTACTGGTTAGGTTTCCTAGCTGCAGATGGATATGTCCGCGGAGGGAACCGATGCGAAGTAGGTATGAGTCTTGAGATAAAAGACATTGGCCATGTTGATAAATTCAAACAGGCAATAAATGCGACTTATCCGGTTAAGACTTATGAAGGGACAACTAGTTATAACAATGTTGCATATGCCCGCTTACTTGTTGCAAGTGAGTCAATGAAAGAAGCTCTTGAAAAGCATGGAATTGTTGAACACAAAACATTAGTGCTTGAGTTTCCGGAATTGCCAGAGGAATTAGTTCGGCACTTCATTCGTGGATACTTTGATGGTGATGGAAGTTTTAGCTACTACGCTAAAAAGAACCAGTACCAAATCAAGATCTGTGGCACAACTGCAATATTAACTGGTATTCTCGAAGCCTTTGAGATGCTAAACCAGAAGCTTTATAAGCGAAATGATGATGACAAAGATAACTACTATATCTCCATTGGTGGCATGAATCAAGTAAGACAACTTGCTGATTATATGTACGATGGAGCAACCATTTACTTAGAGCGGAAGAAAGAAATTTATGAGCAAATAAAGAACACAGTCCCACTAGGCGAGCAATCCCTAGTGCGCACCCCTTAAACTGCTGGAACACCCTAAAGCTCACTTGGCTACTGCATAACCAGTAATGGTAAGTGTGAATGCCGCCGAAAGGCAGAAAAAACAAGTGAGATGGTATAAGCTAACCAATAATGCTAAGTACCGTTGCAATGGGTAATCGTAGCATCCAAATCCTCCTGTTGGGAGGAAGGTTCAACGACTATAATGGGGCATCCTACTGGGATGATGGTATAGTCTATGCCCTAACAAATATCGGGAAACCGAGGGTATTAGCAGATAGATACTGACTTCGATTACCTGAGAAGGCATGAAGTGCTAGAATACGTCACACGTAAGTATGGGGCAGAGCGGGTTGCACAGATTATCACATTCAGCACGCTTTCCACCAAGTCTGCACTCAAAGACATTGGGCGTGCACTTGGCATTGATCATAATGAAATCAATGAATTAAATAAGCACATTCCCGTTATCCAAGGAAAGCCAATACCTGTATCTGAAGCAATGGAAGAGATTCCAGCCATCCAGCAATATCAGGCACGCTACCCAAGATTGTTTGAATTGGCGCTTGAAGTGGAAAGCATGCCACGCTCACAAAGTGTTCACGCATGTGGAGTCCTCATAACTCCTGAGCCAATCACGAATGACATTGCCCTGATCAAAGGAAAAGAAGGGGAACGTGTAGCAAGTTATGAAGGGGAGCCCCTTGAAAAGCTCGGCTTTATCAAATTTGACTTCCTTGGGTTGAAGAACCTTTCTGTTGTAGAAATATGCAGAAGACTGGTTGAAAAGAGACATGGCCACTTAATCGATGTCGATAATCTAATTCCAGAAGATGAGAAGACATTTGAAATGATTCGCCGCGGAGAAACTGATGGAGTATTCCAGATAGAGTCCGCTGGAATGAAGAAGATGTTCCAGGGCATGAACAAAGTAGATTTCGAGACACTGATTGCCGGTGTTGCGCTCTATAGACCCGGCCCAATGGATTACATTCCAAAATACCAATCACTTGCGAATGGCCATGAGGAGATTCCATCTCTTCACCCTAAATACGATGTCATTACACGCACCACCTTCGGCATCATGATATATCAGGAGCAGGTGATGATGGTCGCTCAGCAGATGGCCGGATACTCCCCAGGTGAAGCCGATGTACTTCGTAAGGCTGTGGGAAAGAAGAAAAAGGAGATTCTTGAGCCGGCACTGGAAGAACTATATAACCGATTGGTTGAGCATGGCACTTCCGCTCAGGTAGCCAATAAGATATGTGACGATATACGTCCCTTTGCGGGATACGCCTTTAACCGTTCCCATGCTGCAGCTTACGCATTTATTGCGTATCAGACTGCTTACCTGAAGGCTAACTATCCGCTGGAATACATGACTGCCTTACTGCAGGTGTTCTATTCTAAGACTGACAAAGTGGTTCAATATTCCAAAGTTGCCCGTGAAATGGGCATGGAAGTATTGCCTCCGGACATTAACCGCTCTGATGTCGGATTCAGCATTGATGGAGAAAATACGATCCGTTATGGATTGGGAGCCATCAAAGGTCTCGGTGATGCAACGTTTGATGCGATTATCGAAGGCCGTACAACTCCTTATCTGTCAGGCCAGGACCTAATTGACAGGGTACCGAAGAAGAACCTGAATAAGGGGAGCTTAACAGCCTTATCTTATAGCGGTGCATTTGATTCCTTTATTGAAGGCACCTTCAACAATCGCTTTGAATACATGGCTTATCTGCTCGATATTCGTGGTGATAAACCAGATGCCGAACTGGTTGACCTTATTGCCAAATATTCAGACCGCAGTAAGTTCGAGAAAGAGCGAGATACGCTTGGTTCATACGTAAGCGGGCATATCTTATCCCGCTATGCAGAGCCTGTGAACTGGGATGAGCTTGATGAGGCGGTGACCCATACAATGGTTTCACTGGTTGAAGCTAAAGTCATCAGGACTAAGAAGGGGCAGGATATGGCCTTCCTGAAAGTGGATACACTTGAAGGGGAAAAGAGCCTGACCTTATTCCCGAGCTTTTATGGTCCCGTGAAAGAAGCACTTGTTCCAGGAATGATTCTTAAAGTTGGTGTGAAGGGCTCCATGAACTGGCAGCGGAACCAGAAGGATTTCATTATTACATCCATTACCGCTCCGAAGAAGATTAACAAGGAGATCTGGAAGAAGATTGAGCAAAAGCAGGAGGAAGCCTTCGTGCAGGGAGCTTAAGTCCAGGAGGGTGGCTGCTAACGCAGCTGCCCTTTTTGCTTTTTATAAGGAGGGTTCATCATGACAGAAGAAAGATTAGTTATTTCATTGACGGGGCATCGCCCAAATAAAACCGGTGGATATGATTATTACAGTCCGCTGAATTTGGCGATTGCCACCAGGATACGGAATCATCTCTTATTTCATCTCCAAAACGGAAAGAGGATTCATGCTATAAGCGGTATGGCTTTAGGGTCCGACACCATCTTTGCTTTGGTTGTCCTTAAACTAAAGAAACAGGGGTACGACATTACACTGGAAGCAGCTATTCCTTGTGCAGACCATTCCAATCAATGGCCGGAACAATCCCAAAAGCAATGGCATAGCATTGTCCTTCAGGCTGATAAGGTTACATATGTCAGTAATGAGCCCTATAGGTCTGAACTTATGCAGAAGCGTAATGAATATATGGTGGATTGCTGCCATGAGTTGATTGCTATTTGGAACGGTTCAATTGGAGGTACGTTCAATTGTGTCCGTTACGCCAGGAAAAAGAATGTTCCAATTGTCATCATGCCTCCTCTTGAACCAATCACTTCCTTGGAAGGCAACCTCTTGACGAGTGATTGCGATGTCATTCTTCACCAGGCGAATTGTTTTTCTACCATGGGATCTGGCATTGCCGAGCAAATTAAATATAAATTTCCTCAAGCATATGAAGCCGATTTCAAGTCAATTATGCGCCCAGAAGAGAAGCTGGGAAAATACACAAGCGCGTTAGTTGAGAATAATGGCAAGACCATTGAAATTGTTAACCTATATGGCCAATACAATTATGGCAGGGGAGCCAAGCAGACAGATGAACAAGCCTTGCGTTCAGCCTTATTCCAATACCTGAAAGACAAACAAGCCCGCAGAAAACTCTCTGAACTTAAAATCGGAATTCCTGATCAAATTGGATGCGTCCGCGGAGGCGGGGATTGGGATGAAGTGAAGAAGATTTTCGCAGATGCAATCAGCCATTTTAATGTTTCGATTTATGCATACAAATTTAAGGGGTGAAAAGATGCGTGTTTTAGAATGTAGCTCCAAGGGAGATATCCGGTTCTCCGCCTTTGGTGCATGGGTTGAAGTTTTCGGGAAGATGGATAAGATTGAAAACCACTACCAGCTTTGCAAGCGGTTTAATGGGGTTGCTCCCAAACACTGGAGTAATGCTAAAGGGAAGAAGCCGACCTCCATTGTACTGAATGGGCTGGAACTGGATGTACGGTTCCTCAGCCCTTTTTATAAATTAATGTGGGTAAAGTACCTTGATGGCAACCCGGATCTAGTCCAGTATGCTAAACATTTTGATGAATTTAATGATTTCTTCAGAGGAAGATCGGTAAACTGCCAGGCTGATGTTATCAGACAATATGTGAAAGAAGGACGCAGCTCCATTATTGCTGAATGTGAGGAACTCATGGGATTGCTTTGGAAAAACCAAAAACCCAATCCCTAATTGGAGAGCTGATGAGAATCCGCTCTTTTTAATTTTATTAGGAAAATATAACCTTCAATGTAGTATAATGGTAATATTGAACTATTAAAATAACATATTATCGGAGGGTGTTGGATGGAAAAGAAGGATTTACTTTTAATTCTTGAGAAAGCAAGATTTATAAGCGAGGAAATTGACACGCTGGACGCTGAGTACGCTTGGTTTAAAAAAAGGAGCGGCTTTTTTTATCCTGTTAAATGGACAATAATTATCTTTTTTTCCACCTTCTTATTAGCTCCAGTATTTATACTTTATGGGAATGAGACTTTCTATGCCGTTGGTAATGCTTATTTTGATTTTTACATATTTGCCCTTGCGCTAATACTGCCAATTTTTATTTTCTCCAAAAGGAAAAAAAAATTTAGGGCTATGCGAATCAAAATAGAAAAATCCTTGGATTCTAACATCGAAAAATTAGATAAGATCCAACTGATACCGGACCGTTTTAAAAACACTTATGATTTAGAGGAATTGATACAGAATTTAGTGGACGGAAGGGCAGATACACTGAAAGAAAGCATTAATCTTCTGGTGGTAGACCAAAAAGCAGAAAGAAGACATCATGAGATGATGGAGAAGATGGAGGACATCTCAGACAGGCAAAGTAGGGATGCAGCGTATTTGGGTAATAAGCTGTCTGACATTGAAATAAAAGTGAGAGATTAGTTGTTTACCAGCCTCCTGTGTTGGAGGTTTTTTTAGCTTCCGGACTAATAGTGGAAAAAATAAAAGGAAAGCGGCTTAAGTGCTGCTTTCCTTATTTTCTTGGTTCAAGACTTTTTGCGCCAATAGGGGCAAAACGGTCGTCCAGAGCGCTTATATGTGCTCCTTTTTTATTTGTTTGCTACTTGGAGGGATACATTATGCAAATGATGATCAATAATTTGCGAATGAGAAAAATGGAATATATCAAAATGACAAAAAAGCGGGCATCCGCTGACCTGTTTTATTTTATTGTCTTTGCATTTAAGCTTTCTTTTCACCTTTGCCTTGCTTTGGTTGCTTCACTTTTATATGTGGCATATGGAGTGTGCAACAACTTGTCCGTAAAAGTATCATATGCCGTTTTTGGTTCAGCGAGAAAAGAAAGCCCTAGACTGCAAGGATGGCTTAAAAAGACAAAGGAACTAAAAGGGAGAAGCTATGAAGCAAAAATTTAATTCAATCAAGGAATTCCATAAAGCATTCAAGCGGTTTATCTGGTCAGATATGCTGGTCTTAAATATCATTCCTGATCATGGATGGATAGACGGAGGATGCCGCTCCCTTATGAAAGCCCTAGCCTTATGGCTTGGCCAAGAAAATATTGCTTATTACCAACTCGTCAAGGGAAAGGAGGAGACACATTCCGAACATGCCCTTGTAAAGATTGGTGATTATTTTATTGATGGTGATGGCATTTCCACCTATTACGCCCTTTACAAACGATGGAGAAGACTTGAAAAGTTCCCCAGCATATATATCCGGCCATTTAATCCAGAGAATGAGCCAGCATTGCTGATTAATGGAAAATTAGAACCTCCTTACTATATCAAGGATGACTCCATCCAACTTCTTGTTAAGGCATTGGAATCTTCATTTGATAAGAAAAATGTTATAGAGCTACTTCTGAAAAATAGTAAATAATTACCACTAGACCCACCTTCAGGAACTACTTAAAATTAACTTATATTGGAAACAGGAGTGAAATTTATGAAAAAAGCATTAGCAGCAGTACTGATCGCAGCAGCTTTAGGACTAGCAGGTACTTCTTCTGCTGCAGAAGCGGCCCCGAAGGCCAAAATTTATCACAAAACAGTGCAGGCAGGTAATAAAACAGTCACGGTTAAAGGGGTTAAAGGCAAGCTTGTTGAATGGGTTGACACCCATAATTTCAAGGTGAAATTGGACAACGGACAAGTTTTCTCATTTAAGACTCCAAAAAGCTCTTATTCTAGAACCCTTAAAAGGGGAAATACGTACAACTATTTCTTTGTTACGAATAAATCCGGACAGAACAACATCGTAAAGGTAACCGGCAAATAAAAAGAGAAGGGGGTTACTCCTTCTCTGTAACGCTATCCAGCCAATTATGTACCGCAACCTTCAGATTCCGCCCATGCTCCATGAATTCATCCATAATGTAACTGATTAACTGTGTCAGCGTAATATCATCCTCATATGGATTCTCCTTGCGAATAAAATCCAGGACAAGCTTAAGCTGTTTTTTCCGATTGGAATCGAGTTCGCCATGTACATAGCTTGTTACGTATTCATTTAGAATCTCCGTATCTTTTATGGAGGACTCTATAAGTATACTGGCACATGTGGAGACGGTAGTATCCATCGCAAATGCAAGCTCACACAGGTCATTGTACACATCCTGGGTAAATCTCATGGTCAATCTTCGGGTTGGACCTTTCCTCTTTTTGGTCCGTTCCGCAAACAAATCAGGGTGTCCCACAAACAGCGTATTGCCAAATTTGTAGTTACGCTTAAACTTTTCTGATAAATGTTCAATTACTTTTCTGGAATACAGCCCATTCCTGCAGACAAGCTCACCTACATCTTTCATAGGGGTGTTTGTGATATGTGAAATGCGGGAAACGCAGTCGTACAATTCAAGTTCAACTGTCGGTTTGACATCAACCTTGGCATCACTTCTCTTTTTCCTCTCTCCTGTCTTACCCATTCCTTTCTCACTCCCAAAATTCCGATTTATCCCTGGGACACATTCCTGCTGTCCTAGTTGTTTAATAGATATGCCGGGGGATGGGGGAGTATGTGTACCATGTATAAAAAAACTTCTTCTGGGCATAATGAGAGCCATAGAGGAGGAGATTGTAATGGGAGTAAAAGTGAAAATGTCCGCGGCAGACGCCAAGAAAGTAGCAAAAGGGTGTCTGGATCAGAGTAAAAAATACGGTCTTCCAAAGAAGAAAAAGAAGTAATATAACTATTGAACAATAATAATATGAATTAGATAAAACTGTCCCAAGGATAATATGAGAGGGGGGTGGCTAACGCCACCTCCTTTTTTGGTCTTCCAATATAATGGCATTTAAGGTAGTATATTATAAGTATGCCAAAGTTACTAATAATAGGGGGAAAATGTTAAATGTGGATGTTCATAGGCTTACTTAGTTTTGTGGCCATGTTTGTCTTTTTAATTATGTCGCTTGTCGCTAAAATAAAGAAATCAGGAAAGGCTAAGAAGATGCTACTCAGTGCAGCAGGATCTTTTGTCTTGATGATTGTTGCAATATCGCTCGATGGCCCATCGGAAACACAGACTGCCTCAACTGAGCCGAAAGAGGAAAGTAAAGAAGAAAAGAATGAAGAAAAGAAAGAAGATAAAGCAGCAGCCGCTAAAGAAGATAAAGATGCTGAAGCGGAAGCAAAGAAGAAAGCTGAAGAAGAAGCAAAGAAAAAAGCTGAAAAAGAGGCTGCAGCAAAGAAGGCAGAAGAGGAAGCTGCTGCTAAAAAAGCTGAGGAAGAAGCCAATTCTAAAGAAAAGAATTATTATCTAGAAAACCATAAGGTGACAATCAATGAAATAACAAAAGAATACGATGCCATTTGGGAAAAGAATTGGAAACCCGCCTTCAAAGCAATCAGTAGCGGAAGTTCCAATATAAATGATTTGGCATCTGACATGGAGGCAGTAACCAATGGTTATTCCACTTTGTCTGACAAAATCATTGCTTTTGAACCAAAAGGCTTAAGCAAGGAAAATACTAAGCTATTAGAAGATTATAGGCTTAATATGGGAAAAGCCATTTCATACAGGGGAAATGCAGGCAGAGCCATTACGCAAGCGATTGAAGGAGTTGCCGATACTAAATCCCGTATGGAAGAAGCCACCAAGTCAATTGAACTGGCTGACAAGTACATGTTAGAGGCAACAGTATCAATGGTGACCCTTGAAACAGAATTAGGAATTATTGAATAAATTTTTTCCCTGCATCAATAGGTGCGGGGTTTTTATTTAAGTGAAACAGAGGAGGTAACAGAGTGAATTTCGATGAACAAACAATAAAAATAATTGGCGTTCTTGCCTTGGCTGGCATAGCCATTGGAACTGGATTTATCGCACTATGGTTATCCCAAATTGTTGATTTATTAAGTGTTATAGCAAACACATAAAATATTACTGCAACTCGAAAAAGTCATATGGGTAAAACTTCCTCTTGATTTTCCATGTTCAAGTGTTTACGTTCATTTCACTAAAGTAAAAGGTTGACAAAATAGGAGTGGACATAACTTGGAAAAAACTATCGTACTTAGAAATGCTAAATTCGTAGAAACAACTTTCTTAGATGGCTCAAAACAAATGGTTGGCGTAGTCCGTGGAGACAGCTTTGTTGGTCTTGAAGTTCCAACCGAACCAAACCCAAGACAATTTATTGGCGAATCTAACCCGAATTACAAGGAAATGGTGAAGACATTAAAGAGCGAACCTCAAATGTTTGCACGCAAAAACTCAGGCGGTATTACCATCTTTGCTTCTTCCTGTGATTCAAACGGGGACGGATCCTATACTTTGACTTTCCAAAAAGGGGATGGGATAGCTAATGGGGGTCACACTTTTCATGCCCTCAAATTCCATGGAAGGGACACCAGCCAGGTTAAAGTAACGATTGAATTGGGTCTTGAAAGAGACAACATCGCTGCAGTTGCAGAGGCACTAAACCTAAACAAAAGACTTCAAGGATATAGCCTTCAAAACAAAGAGGGTGCCTTTGACTGGCACAAAGATGCCATTGGCCATAAAGCTTCTGAGGTTATCTACCACGAAGGGGATAGTGGAAACGTGGAAATTAAAGAAGAAATGGCGTTTCTGAATTTATTTAAGTATGATAGCAAATCTAAAGAGATGGACATGCTATATAATATGGAAAAATCCGAGCATGCGAACGTAGCTTTTCTTAACAGGATTACACGAAATGACGATGACTTTAAGTCAACTCTTAAATGGATCGCCAAAGATGTTCATGACATTGCCATGTATACGATTTTTAACGGCCGCTTCGGCATTCAATTAAAGCCCCTCAAAAAGAGCATTGGACAAAACTGGCTAAAGACCAGAGGAAAAGAAAAGAAAATCGGAATCATGAAAGGTCTTGCATTAGTGCTTGTTGCAGGACTTGCCTCTGAAGGGACCGAAATGAATAAAAATGGCATTGTCGTATGGAAAGAAGGATTTAAGACAGCTGAACAAAGAAAGCGGTTTGTCGATGAACTGTTCCAAAAGGTTTTTGATGTCATTAACGTGGAGGATGGAGCTGTCTCTGAAATCATCCGCCAGGAATCTGTCAGAAAGAAAGTCCTAAAGCATGCCCAAATGATTTCTTTCCGCATCCATGAAGAACAAAAAGCAAGCTAAGACAGTCCTTTTGGATTGTCTTTTTAGTATAATATGGTAGACTACTTAAAAAGAAGGTGATGGTATGAAGGAAAATAATCGGGCTTCTGAGAAAGAACAGTTGGAGCAAGATAAAGAAATTCATTTTGCAAAGGAACTGGACCAGGAAGCTTTTGATGTCATACAGCGCCTTTACGATAAAACTTTTAAGGAATTGGTGGATAGATGAGTCACCTAAGTCTCACTCATCGAAAGAGCATACAAAGCTAAATTACATTTCATTTGAAGGAGGCCCTGACAGAATGTTTAATCCTGTTTTTATACGATCATTAGTGTACGCTGGATTGCTTTCAAATTTTCTATTGATCGTGGTCTGTTTTTTCTTCAGAGAATGGGATCATATACCGTCAGGGTCTACCTTTCTTGCCGTATGGACTTTGGTTTACCTGATTCATAAGAAAATAGGCACTTGGTAAATGTTTTTTCCAGCAATCCTCCGGGGTTGCTTTTTTTTTGATTTTTTTTGAATAAAATCCATTTCACCCCTTGTATTTTCCTGTTCAACTGCTTACGTTCCTTAAGCGCGCAATTGAAGGAGAAGGAGAATTACAGAATGGTGAAGCTTGGATCTATCATCGTCCTTATCATCTTGATGGTAGTATTCTTTCTCGGATTAGCCGGGACGAATTTATTCAGCTCAGTCGGAAAAGCGGCTTTGCGAAAAAAAGAAAACATCAAAGAAAAAGCAACGGAGGAATATAGACATGACAAATAGACCGTTTATTATCGGCGGAGGAATCGTTGGAGCCATCATTCTTGCTCTTGGAATCATTCTCCCAATGTTCATTGAGAAAATCCCTACAGGATATGTAGGACTTGTGTATAGCCCATCAGGCGGAGTGAAGGATGAAACATTAAAGGAAGGCTGGCATGTGGTTGGACTGTTCGATAAAGTCATTGAGTATCCTACCCGCCTCCAAACCGTATCTTATCACGATATGGTTCTATCAACTCAGGACGGCAAGAATATTAATGCCGACATTTCCTACTCCTATAAAGTAGATCCCACAAAGGTTGTCAGCATCTTTAAAGAGTTTGGAAACATATCTGTTACAGATATTGAGTCCGGCTACCTTGAAAAGCGTATGTTGGCTGCTGCCCGTGCTGCGGTATCAAACTATGATCTGTTGGGCATTTATGGAGCAGATTCATCTGAAGCAGGGCTTGATATTCAAAAGAGATACGAGGAAGACGTTAAGCGCCTGGGCTTTATGGTTTCAGATGTAACACTTGGAGCACCTAAACCTGACAAAAATACACAAGCTGCTATTGATTCCAGAATCAAAGCTTCTCAGGAAACAGAAAAGAAAAAGATTGAGCTTGAAAACGAGAAAATTGAAGCCGAAAAGAAACGTGTCGTTGCTGAAGGTGAAGCCAAGAAGAAATTGATTGAAGCGGAAGCCGAAGCAAAAGCGAACAATATTGTCGCTCAATCCATCACACCGGAGCTGCTTCAAAAAATTGAGGCAGAAGCACGTAAACAGCACGGCTGGGTAACAGTGAAGACAGGCGAGGTTATTGTCGATGCTGACAAGAAATGAGCCCCTTAATATTAAGGAAATCATGCCAGGTGTTTACTCGCTAATGCGTTCCGGCGAATTGGATGCAAATCCGGATTTTACTATTCCTGAATATATCGCCCGAGAAAAAATACGGGAAGAACTGGAATCAGCTGAAATCCGGGAAAAATTTTATCTCATGTACCATAATTTTGTTTCCAAGTACGGAATCTTGCCAAATAAGCTTTTTATAACTGGGGAAGACCGCAGTAAATTACTTAAGGCGGCAGGAATCCAATATTATTCATATGATGTTAATCGATTTATGAATATGGAGCTTGAGCCGACTATTGCTGACAGATCCTATGTCGCACTGGTTCATGAATGAATCAAGGCATTGTAGCCAAAACTGAAGACGGTGGGAATTGCCCACTAATATAATTCGATATTGCAATCCGAGACTCCTCTTTGAGGGGTCTTTTTTTATTTTAAGGGGAGGGAAGACCAATGGCACTTACAGAAAAGAGAATTGCAAATATCATTGCACTTAATATCATGAAGGCGGAAACGGTGGCGGCTGACCACACCGAAAAGGGAAATACCTATGAAGCAGATATACAATACGCCATTTCAGCATCTTTAAGAAATTTGGCTTCAGAGCTCGGGGTTAAAAACGATTACTTTGATTGTTTCCTGAAGCAGCTGCAAGGGGTGGATTGTGAGTGAGGCCCACACTTCATGGAATTAACCGCCTATCAAATGTAACCGTTGAAAAGGTATTGACCGAAAAAATTAACATTCAAGGGCTTATTAATACTTTGGAGGCCAACCGGGATAAAGCTATTCCGGAAGACTGGTCTCAACATTTCCAAGTTATTTCTACTGTATATACCCATATGTTCACAGATGGAGAACTGCCGCCTGATTTAGTCCGGGGTCTTGACTACAGCTACTTAGAAATGGCGCAGGAAGGGCTGGATCATGAATTGGATATCCTAATGGCTGGTCCAAAGCAAATGGACGGCAGGATCTACTATTACGAATACGCCCGAAGTTTGGCTGTAGAGAAACAGGCTTCCGAACTGAAAGAACACCTGGATGAGGATAGTGACTTTATATGATTGGGAACTTTTCTGTTGAATCGGTAAAGGCAGCACTGGTTTATGAGGCATACACCAAGGCCCACGATGAAATCAGTCAATATAAAGATGACAAGGTTCCTGTCAGGGAGATAGATTGGTTTGATTATGAGGATGAAGCCCGCCACATGATTGGGAGCAATTATTACCGTTATGAAATTCTGGAGCAGCTATGCGCCTTGATCCAGATGGAAAAGCCGGACGAAGAATATCGTCAAGTAATTGAAAATATAGACGAGAATATGAGGGAAGTTGGTTTTAGCATCGAGATAGCTGGCCTATTTTACTTCCGAACCCTTTTTGAGAATCTTCACTGGTTTACTTCAAACGAGAGACTGGTGTGGCTTACAAAAATGGAAGAATTGTTCTCAAGTTTCAATTTGGAACATTGCCAGTGCTATCTAGGGTTTTATGAAAGCAATTTCAAAACCCAATTTTTTGATGGTGGCCATCCATTTTTCTCCCGATTTTCTGAGCACATGAAATATACGTATGTGTTTACCTACGATAATTTTGATTCATTTGAAGATATGGGGCCTGAATTTATAGGAAGGTTTGTGAAATTTGCTTTGAGCTTTTTAGAGTTTAATAAGGAACTAATGCTTGAACTAAATGAAAAGAGGCAGGTGAAGATTGGTGCTTAATAAAATTTCTGTTCATGATGTAAGGAACAAACTTACCTCATATATCATTTGCTCCAAATATGAAATTGACGATATGAATCAGATTATGCTTGATGATGCCATTTATGAGGAAGATGACGAAAGGATTGTCAGGCCGTCTTATGAACTGATGGACCAGCTCTTTCCTTTCGAATATGAAGAAATTATCGTGCCAGATAAGCTATATGAGGATTTGTCTGATGGATGTTTCTACTATATTAACGCAGCTATTTTCGTGCCTGGTATCCTTCCCTTGTTAAAGGATGATAATTTCGTTGAAAGACTTACGGTATCTAACCAAGGGGGCTGCGGTCATTCATTGGAATTTGTGTATCTGCCAACCTCTGATTTTTCAGGTTTTGCTGACACGGAGGAAGATATTGAGATTTATCAGAATTTCGGCAATCAGGAAGGGTGCTTCATACTTGCAATCCAAGATGAAGGCTACCACCAGGAACACGATTATATGAATTTCTATATGGAAGTAAGGGCTTTGGGCCTGTATATTTCCAAGATGATTAAAGAGCATACAGCGGTCAAGCCTGCAGCGCAGCAAAAGGAAAGGGGAGTATTAGTAGCATGATACAAATCACTTTAGGGGATGAAAGCCTGCCACGCGTTCGATATCAAAAGAATGGCATGGAGCGGGATTTTGAAATAGACCACAACACGCTTTTTGAGTTCATTGAGCAAAATTGCTATGAGAAGAGTGTAAGCAGAAAGAAATTGGACCTGCCTGTTTTTGAAACGCCAGCCCTACCTGTAGGTACCGTAAAATATATGGCTATGCCAGACGGTAAAGTAGCATTATTCATGGAAAAGAAGGCATTCAGCCACGACATCAATTACCATGGGACTGTTTTCAAGGAAGTACCGCTTCCGAATCTATTGTTCATGTTTACTTTCGTTCCAAACCAGGATGGAAGCTTTAAGCTGACAGCCAAAAAAGTCTTTACATTCAAAGGGACTGTGCTTAGAGAAGACACGGAGCTATTCAGATGGCCTTTTGCCCATGTCTATGCAGATGGAGGGATGTGTTTCCACTTTCAAAGTGATTATAAGGATCTTGTACAGCTATCTACATTTGTCCATCATTGGCTAAATGCAGAATTTACCGATCACTTTTACCATGGCGAAGGAGTCGGCAGGAATTACTGGGGCAAAACCCAAAGAGAAATTTTTACCGAGATCCAAGGAAAGAAATCATTTGAATATGAGCAGCTAGTAACTGCTGAGCAAACCATGGCCAAACTTGTCAAGCAACTGGTAAACGGCTATTTTCCGGAAGAACTACAAATTGAAGAAGAAGAGGGGAATTAAATCATGACAGATAAAGACAAAAACCAATTGGACTTATTCGGAAACCTAGATACAAACAACAGCAACCTATGGGGAACAGCAGGAAGCTCAGATCCGTTCGGAAGCACAGGAAACGATGATCCATTTGCAGGCATCCCCTTTCCTGAGCCGCCAAAGGCAGAAGAGAAGCTTGCCTCGACTTTAGCTGCCGTTATTCCGATCAAGCCAGGCGCTGATAAAGCAGAACCCGTCAAAAATGAGGATAAGAAGACAGAAACAGCAAAGGCTCCTGATAAAAATGACAAGAAAACAGCTGCTAAAGCAACCTCCAAAGATAAGAAAAAGAAAAAGGAAGACATCCAGGTAGATGAGTCCTGGACGGTTGCTTATGCAGGCAATCAGCTTAGCCCTTCAAGGCCAATGAAACTGGAGGAATTGCGTGAGGAGCTGGAACTGGACTATCCAGAATTATCAAAGGAACGTACTCGAATGGAAGCTAATGAAGAACGAAAATTAGTCGTGCCAATCGTTTCTGGCGCGAAGAACGGGTGATTATATGAAGCCAATCGAATTTTTCCCAAACAGAAAGATCCATTTTGATATTGTTCAGATAGGCTGCGGAGGAAACGGAGGGTATATAACGCAGAGGCTGGCTAAACTGCTGGCCTCTCTTTCCTTTAATTCTGACCATTCCACCTTCAGCTATACCCTTGTCGATCAGGACCAAGTTGAAGAAAAGAATCTTCAGCGGCAGCCATTCCTCCCGCATGATGAAGGAAAAAATAAGGCAAAGGTGCTTGCTGGAAGATACGGGAAAGCCTATCAATTCCCTATCTTTTATCGTGAAGAATACGTGGAGAGCATCCAGGAGCTGAGAAATTGCTTTCCATCTAATCATGCAACATATGTATTGGACTCAAACCGCATCCTGTTCCGAATCTTAATTGGAGCTGTCGATAACAATGCATCAAGGAAGGTCATGCATAAATACTTTCTTGAGGACTCCAGCCTGATTTACATAGATTGCGGAGTCGATGGAATATTGAGAAAGGGCACAGCAGAAGAAAAGCGCAAGTCAGGTTACAGCGGTCATTGTGTCACAGGCATTCATTACAACGATACTATGCTTGCCCCTGTAGCCGGTGTTTACAAAGACATTTTGAAAGATAAAAAGAGCAAGCTTCCTACACAGAGCTGCGGTCTCAATATCGTGTCGCAACCCCAGCGCATGCAGGCTAATGAAATGGCAGCCCTTGTGACAATGGGTTACCTCACCCAAATTATTGCGGAAAGAAGACTCTATTCCCATTACACCAACTTTAATAGCTTAACTCATACCATGAGACCAACATTGCTGCCAGCTTAAGGAGGTCATTTAAATGGCTTTTAACGAGGTTGATAGTCCAGTATCCATGTTTAATCTGAATGTAAAACTGGATATTGTACCAGAACCCAACCCGCTTGATATTTTTCTGAGGGACTATGCGGAGCGTATGACTATCCCTCTTCCGGAAGAAATGGATTCAATTGAAGACTATGATCAGATACATTGCAATTTTAGCGGGGGCAAGGACAGCATTGCGCTTGTCTTGCTTCTCTTATATGGCTATAAAGTGCCAAAGGAGAAGCTTGTTCTCGTGCATATGCGGGTAGATGGGCCAGAAGAGAAAAAGGCCTTCTTTGATTGGAAAGAAACGGATGAGTATCTCAAATATTGTTCAGGGAAGCTTGGCATTCCTCTTATTATGCTGTCATCGGATATTAGTTTAAAAGAGCGGATTGAAATGAGGGGCATGTGGCCTTCAAGCGCTATGCAGTTCTGTACAAGTTATTTAAAAAGGGACGTCTATAGTAAATGGGCCAGATCACTAGGTTCCGGAAAATACCTGTGTGTGAGCGGAGAAAGGGCTGAAGAGAGCTCCAGACGGGCGAAAAAGAAAGTCTTTGAGACTTATAAACATGCCAACGCCCCCACCAAAAAGCGTTACGTGGATTGGCTTCGCCCTGTCCATCACCTTCTGGAAACAGAAGTTTGGGAGTTAATGAGATTGGCAGGCATTGATCCTCATCCTTGTTATGAGTATGTGTCCCGGTGCAGCTGTAAATTCTGTATATTCCTGTCGCCTGCAGAAATGGCAAAGGTCGCGGAATTGCACCCTCTTGACTTTAATGAATTGGTTGAAATGGAAAAGCGCATGGGACACACCATGAGGTACGAAAAAAAGAACCCTGTTTCGCTGTTGGACTTCGTTAAGAAAGGAGCACTGGATTTCAAATTTGATGAAAGACCTTGTGCTGTATAGAAGGGAGAAATGGATATTGTTAATTGAGTGGAAACTTGTTGAAGCGAATAAATGGGTAGGGAAAGTAGGTCCCTCCGACTTCGTTATTGTCATTATTAATCCTTTAGAAAACGGAAAATATGAACTGAAATATATTGATGCCCCTTTTGATAATGTCAAGGATTATGAAATTGAAAACATCGTAACTAAATATGGTTTATCTCCAGAAGACCAAGAACAGATCGCTCTAAAACTGTTCGATACTTATTACGGTGAATATGAATGGATTTTAGTATGCGACAGCAGGGATGAGCTGGTACAAGAACTTCTAGGAGGCACTTCATTTGATATCACTCTATTAAAGGATTTAAAAGAGCCACAAGAACAGAAGTCCTTCTCTCTCAGCACAGAACATGTTTATGACCTTTGGGACGACAATGATGGTAATCTGGCTTACCTATTTACGGACTCGCCCCCAGATGAAATGAACTCACATGTTGGGGAATTTATTAATAAGTCTAGAAATGAATCGAAAGAAGAAATTGACCCGAATGACTTTCTTGACTGGCTGCGCACGGAGAAAGATGTTCAGGTCATCGTAGTGAACAGGCCGAATAATGGCATTAATTTGAATCCATAAGGGGTGCTAACGCACCCTCTTTTTTTGTATAAACAATTATTTATTTTTCCCGATATTATCATCGTGCAGAGCCAACTACAATAGGAGGAGAGCGAATGGATGTAGTCAAAATTATTGTTAAATTTATAAAGTTTATTTTAAAGCTAAGCCCTGAAAACCGAGAAGGTGCCTTGGGGATGATAGGCTGTTTTGGTTTAGGTCTTGTATCATGTTTTGTCCTAACTGTTGCTTGTATAATAGTCTCGTTTCCACTGATGATATTCCTGGATTTTGATGTAGCATATGGAATTGGATGCGCCATAGTTATCTTTGGCGGATTGGGCTATCACTGCTATAGGGGCTACAAAAACGGTTTTTATGGTTGATATCTTACAAAATAAAATTAGATGAACGAAAAAGTCCTCAATTCTGGGGGCTTTTTCTTTTGCCTAATTTTTAAATTTTGCCCAAAAAAAGATGCCGACCCATTGATTTTTTAAAACTAACGGCTTACGTTCTTTTCAACTATTTGTCCGTTGAAGGGAGCAAGCCAATGCTTGAAACAGTTGAAGAAACCATCAAACACATTGAGGATCACGAAAGGGAGAGAATATTAATGAACGTAAATCAATTCGATCAGCTATTAAAAAGAGTCAATTTTGAAGATAGCACAGAAGTTAAACACCAAATGCTTTCAGTTATTGAAGGATATTTAAAAAGTCTTGCAGGCGGGTCGGCAGCTGCTCAGGAAACGCAGGTAAAGGTGGAGGAATTAAAGCTTGAAAACACAACACCTTCTGCAGAACCGGCAGTAGAGGCAGTAGCGGAAGAAAAGCCCCTGGTTGAACAAATCCCTCCTATAGAGGAAGTTTCGGTTGAAGCGACGGAAGAGCCGGTACAACCGGAAGAGCCAAAAGCAGAGGCTTTGATTAGCGAATCAACCTTAGCCGTAGATGAATCAGGGCAAGGAGCATTTGACCTTGGCGAAGTCGAAACCGTTAAGGATGTATCTGCAGAAAAACCTGTTGAAGGAGTAAGGGAAGATACACCAGCTGAAATAGCAGAAATCCCATCTCCTGGAGATGAAAAAGTTTATGTTGAAAATTTTGGCCTTCCTTCCACAACGAAAGAAGAACAGCTTGAGGTGTTGAAGGAAAAGGGCGGAGTTATCTTTAGGGACAAACGTTCCTATATGCTTTCCTTAAGCCTGGATGATGAAATACTGGCCCTTGCAAAAACACAGAAGATTGAGGAATTCCCTTCTGATATCCGTGCCCACTTAAAGGCAGGTAAATTCGTTACCGTCGATGTCCTTGAAATTGGCAAGGTAGAGGTAAAAGGAAGATCTCGCAATGTCGATGTAATGTTCAAGAACTTCCAGAAGCTTAGCGATGATAGTTGGATTGCTAAGAACATCCTCAATCTGCTTGAAAAGGGTGAAGTCCCTGAGCATGCGAAAGAAAAAGAGGTAGCTCCCGTTCAAGAAGCTCAAACAGAAGAGGCCCCTAACCTTGTGACAACGTTCATGATTAATCCGAATCTAGTTGTGCAATTCAAGGACCACAAGGAAGCCATTAAACAGCAGCGCTTTGCCGTTGTTTCTCAAGATGGCACTGCGAAGCTGTTTACACAAAACGGCAGCGGCCAAACGATTACGGTTGGATTGAATGAAAAGGCTACGTTCAAGGATGGCACGTTCTATGTGACTATCGCAGATTATGAACTAAAAGAAGCTGAAGGTAAGACTTTTGCAGAAATCAAATTGCTTATGGCAGATGGAACTGAAGCTTCCCAGCCACAGACTGAGGAAGCAAAGGAAACACCTGCGGAGCCTGCCAAAGAAGAAAAGCATGAAGCTTTAGCAGGAAAGAAAACGGATAACGTCATTGTTACACCACAAGGTGATGTCCCGTCTGATTTCCCGCAGACAAATAAACTGTCCCTTGAATTGCATCCATATGCAGAGGCGATGTTCAGCCTTGAAGCTGCCAAAGCAATGGTTGGCAAGCCTATTAACCTCGGGATCCTAACTCGTCCGGAAGAGAAGGAAAGCCGAATCTCTTTAATGCATGATGTATTCGAAATGGCTACAACCAAGAATGTTTTAACAGCAGGAAGCATGCGCAATTCCAAATGGGTTGCCCGCTTAACAAACATTGATCTTATAGAAGATGCCCAGTCCAAACGAAAATCTCTAGCTATTGAGTTTGATTACCTTGTTGAGTATCCTCAATTCACGTTTGAGCCAAAAGAGGATGTCCGCGATGTATTGGAATTCGTTCCAATCACAGAACAGTCCTACACCCAGCGCCAGCTTCAAATTGGACAATCCCAAGAAGCATCATCTGCTGGAACGGCTGCCCAACCTTCACCAAGTGGAAATCAGGGAACAGTGACAAAGGAATATGATACAGCGGCAGGAACTCTTCTTGAGCCAACAGGGAACGCATCTGGTGCTTATCAGGAATTAACAGTTGATCCAAACAAGAATGGTGCCGGGGCAATGCAAGAAATCAGCAGCCGTTCTGTTATGACTGCAGAAAATTCCCAGGGTGTCATGGAAAAAGCCAATCAGGCAATCTCGACTATCATAAACAAGACTTTTACAGAAACAGGCATTCATGCGGTCACAGAAACAAAACAGGCTGCAACAACCGAAGTGGTTGGAAACCTGAAAGATGGAGCCGGAGAATTAACCGAAACTTCAACGGTTATTCAATTCATGACTGGCTATGCGCCTAACTCATGGGCTCAATCAATTGGAAAGAGAATTGAACTCCAGAGTGAGCTGTCCTTTGGAAATGGTCCCGTTACACATAAAACGGTCTCCATGATGGGCAAAAATGGAGCACCTGTGGCACAAGGGCAAGTGCCAATGAATGAAGCGCTTCTGATGGACGGCAAACATCATTCTGCTGTTATTCAAGGGATCGAAGGAGCTCAGCAAAACGGGAATGTCTTTATTGTTTCCATGCGCTTAGGTGATTTTACAAAAGTAGCTTAAGCAAAACATTGAGGAAAGAAACTGTAGTGGTTAATTTAGCCGTGCATCTTAGTATGCAATCTCTTACGGGGGTGTACGGCTATGACTATTGCAGTCAGAAAAATGTTGGTCGCAACGAGCAAATATGGGATCAAGGCTCCTTATCCGATGACAGCGGAATATATCACGGTTCACAATACCCTGAATGACGCTACTGCGGAGAACGAAGTCAAGTATATGATTGGAAATAACAATGAGGTTTCCTTTCACTATGCGATTGATGATCGGGAGGTCATTTTGGGCGTGCCTGAAAACAGAAACGCCTGGCATTGCGGTGACAGCAGCAAGGGTGACGGGAACCGCAAATCGATTGGGGTAGAAATCTGCTACTCTAAATCAGGCGGTCCACGGTATGAAAAAGCGGAAGCTTTGGCAATCCGTTTCATTGCCCAGATGCTCCATGAGCGTAAATGGGGAATTGACCGTGTACGTACCCATAAAAGCTGGACTGAAATCGGTGTGAGGAGAGGTTTATCACGCTATGTAAAGAACTGCCCTCATCGTATTTTAGATGCCAACCGCTGGGATGACTTTTTAGGAGCAGTCAAGAAAGAATTGGATGCATTAAATAAGCCGGCAGAAACAGTCGTCAAACCGGTTTATAAGCCAGCTGCTACATCAGGAACACATACAGTCGTTGCAGGAGATACTCTTTGGAGTCTTTCTGTTCAATACAAAACAACTGTAGCCAACTTGAAAGAGTGGAATGGCCTTACTTCTGATTCATTGTCTGTTGGACAAGTATTATCAGTAACTGGTGCTGTCTACACAGTCGTTTCAGGCGATACATTGTACAGCCTTGCGAAGAAGTTCGATATGACTGTAGACGAACTTAAGAAGGCTAACGGCCTTCCTTCTAATGAACTGTCTATCGGACAAAAACTGTCTGTAAAAGGCAAAGTGGCACATGAACCCATGCAAGCTGCTCCCAAACCTGCTCCTGCACCAAAACCCAGTCCCGCTCCAAAACCCGTGGCCAAAAAGAAGCTTTTTCTTCCAGCTACTGCTGATACTTGGCGTGTATATCCTACTAATAAGGCTCCTGTAGCCGGAAATGAGAAGGGAATGCTTGCGCCTAAGAAATTCGGCGGTTTAACCTACGAAATCTTAAAGTCTCGCGGTAACCATATATACGAAATTCAGACGAGCTCTTTTGGGCGCGTTCAGATTTTTGCTGGACCTGGCACAGGTGCTATAATTAAATAGCATAAAATTGGAGATTGGCAGATACCAAGTGTATCTGTCTTTTTTTATTTTTAAGGAGGGAATGTTATGAAGGAAAATCTATTAAAAGCATTGGAAAAGGCAAAAGATGATGCACAGTATTGGATTTACAAGTTTTCTCCTGAAGGCACTTATAAAATGGAAAAGAAAATTAGGGGAGAAATAATTGATCTTATCAGTAAAGCTGAACTTATCTTTTTTCATGAGGACATGAAAGATGTGATCATGCTGGGGGAAATAGGGCTGTCAGCTGCTTCCGTTGAAGAAAATATTTATTATGAAACTATCAATACAGAGGGATATGTTGAACATGTCAGCAAGTATAATCCTTATCATAAGGTTTATATTAAATTGGATAAGGACAATAAGACGATAGAATTTAAGCTTGGAGACCGGCATAAAAAGCTCGAATTGATTGAAAGCGGGGAATATGTAAGCAAGCCTCACTATTCCAAGTGGCTAAAGGTTGTCAGTGCGGATGACCTTGAAAAACATATAGGGGACGAGTTCTGGAACCCTAGAATGGTACATATTGGCCGTACTGTACTTAAAATGAAAGGTTTAAAATTGGCATAATAAGTAAAGCCGAGCAAAAAATGCCCGGCTTTTTATATTATCCTCCTAGCCAAACAGCTATAAAAATAGTAGAATTATAGTGTCGAGTTACAAAAATACTATTTTTTGGAGGTTAATAAACAGTATGGATTTTGGAAAAATGGATATCAAACAGGCTTTGTTGCTCCGCTATTCAATTCTTGATGAGCAAGCCAAGATTCTAGAACAGTTTGTGGAGCTTGAGCAAAAAAATGCACCAGTTGAACCTGAACCAGTTCAAACGAAGGTTAAGCCTGAAACTGAATCTGAAAAAGTTCACCAGCCATCATTTTTTAGTAAGTCAACTAATCACAGAGGGCAAATTTCCTATGCGGAATTATCTCGCCTGATCACTGACATACTAAAGAAACACCAGGTTGTGACACATACTCAATTAGTGAAGATACTATTTGAAGAATATGGCCTTAAATGGAAGAACTTTTTTGATACCCTTGCTGGTCTAAAAAGGGGCGGGTATCTCTTTTTGGATAAGTTTAAAAGGGATGGCACTACATACTATCAATTGCCAAATTAAAAGTTCCCATTTTGGTACCTGGGTATAAAAAAGTAAACTAAGTTTACTGCTTACTATCATAAGTCTAACAGATTTTGATAGTGATAGTCTAGAAAAAATAATCTACCAGCGAAGAAATTAAACTTATTGTTTAGAAGAGTCCGCAGAAAAATTGCGGACTTTTTTTATTTTGGGTATTGACTTTTGATGTGCTAAGGGTTGAATTTAAATTGCTCAGTCAGGGTATTGAGCAATACATACCTTTGTGTGTTTCCCCAAAAAGTTTACAGGCTGCAGCTGTATTCATCGGAGGCATGTTCACAAAGGTACACACCTAAGAGATCAGCAGAGTAAGAGGGGCTTCCGTCTTGCCGGATATAAAGAGTGGCCACCAGCCCCGCCATGCTGCTTTAGTTTAATGGGCAAAATCACGTAATTCCGCATGGGTAGCTCCCAGCAGGGTAGTGGAACGGGGTTCAAATCCCCGAAGCGGCTTAACACCTTAGAATTCACACAAACCAACTTAGATATCCACCACAAGCTGGGTCCGCTTTAGGGCCCAGCAATACAACAAGAGGATGTTCATCATGCACACAAAAGGTAAAATCCAGCTAACGCAGGAATTATTACGCACTTTGCTTCAGCTGCCGGATGAAGTGATCATCACTGATACGCTATTCGATTCTGACAGGGATATTGTAACCTTCATCATAAGAAGCGAATACGAATTGGAAGGACTCACTTTTGATGTCCAGGAAGGCGCCGGTACACCATCGGCCAATCATATGATTTTACTGAGGAATGATTAAGCAAAGGTTCAGCTTTTAGCTGGACATACATATCTTCACGAAGGAGTTCACCAGGAATGAAATCTGCTAAAGTTATTAGTCTTGCGGACGTAAAAAGAAAAAAGATGATCGCACAATATGTGGCTTTTTACGGATATCGCAAAGATAAGACTTCCTAATATGAGGGCATAGTTTAACGGTAGAACAGAGGTCTCCAAAACCTCCGGTGCGGGTTCGATTCCTGCTGCCTTTGCCAATTGCTAAGATTTCAATAAGTTAAGGAAACCAGTAAACCGAACCGTTTATGCCGTGGGGGCATGGACGGTTTTTTTATTTAGGGTCTTGATTTTTAATAATTAACTGCTTACGTTCTATTTCGGAGAGGAGTTCATCACATTGTTACAGCTATCAACCATCCATGAAAATAACCTGACCAAGTTCCACCGCAATCATTTTATTCTGAGCGTGAAAGACTTAAAAGATGCTTCCATCTTTAAAGGGGAGGACATTCAAAACGACAATCACTTTACCATTCAATCGTTTAAGCGCCTATTCCCGAATGCAACAAAAGATACCACTGCCGCCATCATTACCATGACGATCAAGATAAAACTCGGGCAGGGGACGGAAAACTTCTTATTCGCTTTTAACGATCAGACCAAAAACGAGACACTTGATATCGTCAATGGGCTGGTATGGGTTTTTGATTTTAAATCTGGGAATGCCGAGCAAGAAGGGTTTTTCCGCTATTTAGAGACACATGCCGGTGAATGGACTCAACTACTACTGGCAGATGCAAGAATGCATCAAGTCGTTCTACACTGATTCACAGCATGAAGGAGAGAAGGTCTTATGGCCAAATTGGTCTTTTACTATGGCAGCATGAATAGTTCGAAATCCGCTAACCTCCTAATGACTGCTTTCAATTTTAGGGAGCAGGGGAAGAGATTTCATATCATTAAGAGTTCAAAGGATACCAGGGATAGAAAGGTTAAGTCCCGTGCCCTGAGTATTGAGATGGATTGCACACCGGTATCGCATCCCATGGATATTCTGATATGGGTGAACCGGTATAAACCTGAATGGCTCTTTATTGATGAAGTCCAATTTATGACGCCGGAAATGATTGAGCTCCTGGCTCAGCTTGTAGATGAAGCAGGGATCAATGTCGTTGCCTATGGTTTATTGACAGATTTCCAAGGAAAGCAATTTCCAGGCTCTCAAAGCTTGGTGGACAATGCGGACAGCATCCGGGAAGTCAAGAACCAGTGCATCTACTGTGAAAATAAAGCGATTCGAAATATGCGCCTAGTTAATGGCCAGCCTGTCTTTGATGGGGAAGTGATTCAGGTAGGAGGCAATGAAAGCTACAAAAGCGTATGCCGTAAATGCTACCGAAAATTCAAGAAAAATGAAAAGAGGTGTTCATAACCATGGCAATGCATAAGAAATTGACAGTAGGAAGCGTCCTTTTTACATTTCATACGCCCCGTTATGAACATTATTTGCACCAAGCCGGTCATCCAAAGTATAGGATTGAATTTAATCTTTTGCATGTTTATAACCGCAGGGAGAGAACATCTGGTGCACCCGTTCCAAAAACGATGATCCCTTTATTGGACAAGCTTGGCATCCGCCATCAAAGCTATTATAACGGGAACAGTGTTTATGCCGTTGGCTGCAGGAATCATACCTATTATAAATGCCAATCTGATCTTCCTTATCCAACTCCAGAGCAAGTCCAGGAAGCAAATAAGGCACTTGAAAATTTTCTTAGCCAGAATAATATTAGGTCCTCTTATGGAGCTGAACTTTCAGAAAATCCGTTTATGAAAGATTTTCAAGAAAAGAAAATGTCCAATAAGGACGCTGTATTTTCGTTATTAAAGCCGCTGGATGAATATGTAGCGGAAGAAACCTATATACAATAAACAATTCGGAGGGAATAACATGTACCAACAAATCACAATTACTGGCCGCTTAACAAGAGAACCAAAAAGCGATACTTACGGAGAAAACACTGTTTGCCGCATTGGCGTTGCAGTAGATGATGGCTATGGCGAAAAGAAGACAACAGATTTCTTTAATGTCTCCATTTGGGGAAAGAGGGGAAAGAATGTTCAGGACTACCTGAAAAAAGGTTCTTTAGTTCAAGTTGTCGGTAAGATGAAATCTTCTAAGAAAGATACAACAACTTACTGGGAACTTCGCGCTGATGATGTCATTTTCTTAGATAGCAAGAGCAGCAACAGCAACAATAATAATGGCGGCCAATACCAGCAGAATCAAAACTTCCAAAACCAAAATTACCAGCAAAACATGCAACAAAACTATCAGCCGCAGAATTTCCAGCAAAACCAAAACTTCCAGAATCAGAATCAATTTGGCAATAATGGATTTTTCCCTAATGCCAATGACATTTCCGATGATAACTTACCTTTTTGATTTGACGGGGGCTTTAGCCCCTTGGTCTTTTAAATAAGGTAAGGAGGTAAAACCATGTCAAACCAAAGAAGAATGAGATCTGAGCTGAAACAGGGTCTCCATCAATTTACAATGACTCTCTATAAATCTTATCGGGAGTCATTGTCTCATGAAGACGCTATTCAGGAAATCGTTACTTGCTTAGAAGAGGAGCACGGCTATTTTTCCAATCAGTCTATCAAAAAAGAAGAGCAGCAGTCACAGCCGCTTAGTATGGAAGAATACATCGAGTTGATCGAAAAACGGTCAAAGGCAGAGGAAGTGCCTGAAAAGCAGTATGAATACTACAACGATCTAGAAACTTTGATGTCGGCCCAGGAAATCATCAGGAAATACACTTCAACAGGAGAGTAGGAGACAACATGAGTATTGATAGCTTAATGGCCAAAATCAACAAGTCGCTTGGTGACAACACCATTGCTTATTGTTCAGAAGGCGGACCAATCATTAATACCGTTACAAGCGGTTCATTGACAATGGACCTTGCTTTGGGTGGCGGTATTCCTGAAGGCAGAATCATAGAATACTATGGTAACAGTATGGCAGGAAAGACCACTCTGGCATTCCTTCATATGGCTGCAGTCCAAAGAGAAGGAAAGAGGTACGTTGCTTTTATTGATGCCGAGCATGCTATGAACAAAAATCTAGCTGCTCAATATGGAATCGATTTGGACAAACTCATATACGTTAATCCCAAAACAGCCGAAAATGCAGTTGATGTTATGGACGCATTGATCCGGTCAGGGGAAGTCGGGTTAATCGTAACAGACTCAGTGTCCGCAATGGTTCCAACAAAGATTGTGGAATCATCAGCAGAGCAGCAGACTATGGCGTTATTGGCCAGATTCATGAGCACTACTATGCAAAAGCTTACTGGCATTGCCTATGAGCATGACACCACTCTTTTATTCATCAACCAAGTCCGTGAAGCTGTAGGTAAATTCAGCCCAGCGGGTACTCCAACCACAACCTCCGGTGGACGAGCCCTTCCATTTTACGCATCCCAGCGTATCCACGTAAAAATGGGCGAATATATCAAAAACAAAGATGAAATTATCGGTCATACTGTTAAAATCAAAGTTGTTAAGAATAAGGTTGCTGTTCCTTTCAAGGAAGCGACATTCCCGCTTATTTATGGCCACGGTGTAGACATCATTGACGAAATTGCACAGGTGTCTGTTTTAGCTGGAGTAGTAGCGAAAGCAGGAGCCTGGCTGCGGATTATTGATCAGGAAACTGGTGAAATCCGTGTGAAAGACGGGAAAGAGTTAAAGTTTAATGGAATGGAAGCTTTCAAGAGTTTCCTTCGAGAAAATGAAGATGTGGTGGCTGAACTTGATGCATTGATCCGGGGAGTTGAAGTAGAGCTTCCGGAAGGCGAACGTGTAGACGAAGAAGGCTATGGTGAAGTAACGTCTGCAGAAGAAATTGTGGCTTAACGATAATATAAAAATGGGCAGCTATCTAAATGGTAGCTGTCTATTTTTATATTATTGTAATAAAAAAGACATCCCCAAAGTGGATGCCTCAGTAGACCTCTTCTCCAATTTTATCCCACTCTTCGAATAGTTCCGCAATAGTGGAATGGTTAATGTCTGATTTTAGAAGAGGGGGGTGTTTCTGCTTACGTCTATCTTCCGAAATGACATCGAATCGTTCAAAGAAGGCTTCTTTTCTCTGTTCCTGGAATGCCTTCAGGTTGATGTCTCGATTCTCAAGCAGTCTTTTTTCAAACAGCTTATATAGGCCCTCGAGTGATTTATTGTCTTTTTCGGTTCTTGTTTTTAAGCGCTCAATGGTTTGGCCAATAAAGAGACTCTTCATAGGATCCTCTGTCTCTCGTTTTGCTGGACCGTCAAAACCAGCATAGTTATCCTCTAAGGCACTCATGATATAACCGGCTCTATTTTTGACTTCAAGTGAATCAAGGGAAAGGACATATCTCAAATTGGCATCAACATACTGATAGTCATATTCATGTGCGACTTTTTCAGCTGCATCTCTCCGTATTCCTTGGCGGATTAATGTATGTATAATCGATTCCATGTCTTCTCTGAGAGAGTCCAATTCAATTTGTGGCCGCTTAAATTTCTTGTTTTTATCGATGTAAAAAATAAATGACTCAATATTGCGGCCAGCTTTGCTGTGAACTTCATATTTGAATTCAATATCGGTCTTTTCTTTAAGTTCTGCTTTTGCTTTCTCCAGAACGGTTTTCCTGAAAACTTTCATTAGCTTCATTTTATCATCAGGTATGGAAAGCATTTTGCGTAGCTCATCAACCCTGATGATACGTTCTTTTTTCCATTCATACTCTTTTAAAAGCTCATAAATTCTCCAGGAATATTCACTGCTCAATCGGAGGACATTATAGAGCCTGTACTTTGCGTATTTTTCCAGGTTGAGAAGGTAACGGGCTAATCCATCTGAAAGCTGGATGGTAATGCGGCCGGTTCCCATTTCATATCTTGCGTGCTGAACCCATTGAATTTTATCGATGATATCTTGTTTGCCATCATTAGAATGAATCACAAGCTGCTTGCCCATTAATCCGTCAATTGCATTTTGTACTTGTTTATATATGGCGTTTCCCTTATATTCTAGTAATTGAGCTAGGTCTTTAACGCCGATGACATACTTTTTAAAGTCTTTATCGTCTGGTTGAACCAATGCGATTAAGGTATATATAATTCTTCGTTCTGTTATGGTCAGATCTTGAATAGCATTTATTAGAGTAGTAGATTGATTAACCCAGTAGGAGGGTTTAATATCGCCTTCGAATAGTGGTAATGACAACTGGTCAGATGAAACTTCAGCCATTGGGTAAATAATACCTCCTAACATCGAATCTTGTTTAATTGTATCGAAATATTAAGGAAAAATATAGAACTTTTTGCACTTTTAACATAACTGCAATATGTCTCCTAATCTAGGGTGAAGCTTTGTGGATAAGTATTGTTCATGTTTAATATGTTAATACTGTTAAAGATTGTTTATTGTTTATTTTGTTTACGGACAAGCCTAGCCCAACAGTGACAAGGGTTTGAACGTCTATATGTCACCTAATTAAGTACATATGTCACCTTATCTAGGGTCCGATGTCACCTAATTTAGGGTCATATGTCATGTTAATTAGGGCGATATGTCATGTTAATTAGGGTTATATGTCACCTTATCTAGGGTGCAATATTAATTGTTTTACATTAAATTTTTAATATGTCACCTTATCTGGGGTGCCATCATTTTTAGGTTTATATGTCACCTAATTGAGGGTAAATATATTAAGCTGTTTTATATGTCATCTTTTTGAGGGTGAAAAACAAATTATTAGTTATGTCACTTTATCTAGGGTGCTACCTCAAACATAATGTCACCTAATCTAGGCCGCTTGAACATATGTCACCTTTTTCAGTGTGTATATGTCATCCTATCTAGGTTAGGTTTTTTATATGGCTTCTTTTTGAGGGCGTTACGTCATCCAATCTAGGGCCATGTTATGGAATTGAAGTTGTTTTGTGTCGGAAGAGCCAGAAATCCCCCGTTTTTTGGAATTTCGACAGAATGAAACCTTCAAGTTGAGGGCTTTCACCCTATCTGGGGTGACATATCCCTAGAAATGTAGGCTTCAACTTGAGGGTTTAACCCTATCTCGGGTGACATAATGGGATGAAATCCTTCCTGAATACAGGAGGGGTTTTTTTGTTCTTAGGGGATTGACTTCGTGTTGCCAAGTCCTTACGTTATAGCCAGTTAAGCGTAAGGAGGCACTAAATTGGCTTTAATAGATATTTATCAGCAAGAGACATTGCAGCAGATATTAGCCCAGGAATGGGAACCGGATAATCGTGCTGTTTGGGAAGATGGAACACCCATCATGACGAAAAGAATTTTTGGTGTGGTGAACCGATATGATCTATCAAAGGAATTTCCAGCACCAACATTAAGGCCTGTACCTTTAAAGACATGCTTTGATGAAGTGGATTGGATCTATCGTCAGCGTTCGAACAACGTAAACGATTTCAGAGGAAAGATTTGGAATGCCTGGGCAAATGAAGAAGGAAGTATCGGCCGTGCATATGGTTATCAAGTAGCAAAGCCTGTTGGAGGATATGACAATCAAATGGATTATGTCCTTGGCGAGATTAAAAGGAATCCAACAAGCCGCCGCTTAGTCATTGAAATGTGGAACGTAGATGATTTGGATAAAATGAATCTTCCTCCATGTGCTCATCATCTGCAATTTGTCATAAAGAGCGGAAAAGTAAATTTAATTTTAAAGCAACGCAGTCAGGACTTTTGCGTAGCTAACGGCTTCAACATTGTGGAGTATGCAATTCTTGTCCATATGGTTGCCCGTCATACCGGTTATGGAGCAGGGGAATTGATTCATATTATTGGGGACTGTCACATCTATAATAAGCATGAAGAGCAAGCGCTTGAACTGGTTTCAAGAGAGCCGTTTCCCGCTCCAACCCTATGGATTAATCCTGACGTTTCTAATTTCTATGACTTCACAAGAGAAGATTTCTGTCTTGAGAACTATGAAAAGCATGGGCAACTAAAGATGGAGGTCGCAATCTAATGAGCATTTTTCGCAAGAAACAAAATTCTATTGTGATTAATGGAAAATCCTATTCAGGCAGCAGCGTACAAATTACAAATAACTCTATCATAATTGACGGCGCTGTCCAGGAATCAGGCGTTTCAGGAATTGTTTCAGTCAAAGTTGAAGGCGATGTGGCGGACTTAACCGTGAATTCACCGACAACCATATATGGAAATGTCCTTGGCAATGTGAAAGTAAACGGCTCCCTTGCATGCGGAGATGTCGCTGGCGATGTTAAAGCAAACGGCAGCCTGTCTATGAGGAGGTAGGATATGATCAGCATGATTGTCGCTGCTGATAGTAACAATGCCATTGGCTATGAGAATAAATTGCTTTGCCGTCTGAAGGACGATATGAAACATTTTGTCCGAACGACAACAGGAAAGCCCATCATCATGGGTTCGAATACATTTGAATCATTAGGCAAGAAACCCCTGAAAGACCGCTTCAATATCGTCCTCACCAATAGCCCCATGGGCTTAACCATCGAACACCTAGACACAATTGATCAATATGAAAACCTCATGTTCGAAGACTTTGAATTCATTCAATTTATGGTCAACCAGTCACCGGAGAAAGAATTTGTGGTGATCGGCGGGCAAAAGACTTATGAGTTATTTCTTCCATTCGCCTCACGTATTTACCTAACCAGGATCCATCACAAGTTTGAAAATGCTGACACGTTCTTTCCTGAATTGAGCCTAGATGATTGGTTCATTAAGGAATTCCATGGAAGCGGCTTGAAAAATGAAGATAACGACCAATTTTTCAGCCTATATACTCTCGAAAGGACTGGGCGAAATGCTACTAAAATGCAGTCACTGTGATAACGGACTTTTGCTGCCGATGCTGGATATTACTGCTCACTACTATAAAGAAGTTTCCCTTTATATCCATGACCATCCATACACGGTTTGTACGCACTGTAATTTGCGCACATATGAATCTTTGGAAAACACGATTATGTATGCCGAGGAAGCGTATGACGAATTCGGTGCGACATCGTTTGATTTCATGCCGGAATATGAAGTGGTTGCTTATATTGTTGAACCCAATTTGCCAGTGAATAAGAAAAGCGCTCTTTATGTAGGAACAGTCTTGGCATTAACGGGAGGAATCTGGCTCTTTAATAAATACAAGGGGAGGAAGTAATCATGCTAAGTGCTAAAACCTGTGGGGGTTGCAATGGCACAGGGCTTGTTGCTTCCGGCTTCTGCCACGGATGCAAGGGCAAAGGATTTTATGAAGTGGTTGCCCTGGCCGGAAAACAGTCCTCAAAAGATCTTCAGCTATTGAAATCAGTTGAAAAATTCACGACGCCTGAACAGCTGGCCGCTATCCTCAATGACTATTTTACTCCATCCAACTAGACTTTGGGCTCCCTGCACAGGGGGTTTCATTTCTCCATGAGAAGAGGGTGCTAACGCACCCTCCCTTTATGAAACTCTAAATAGAATGTGAGGAGAGAGAAAAATGATAGCAAGAGGCTATGTCACTTTGCGTTCTAAACACAAGGTTTCCTATCAAAGAAGTCATGTACAGCATGTTTCCATTGGCGATTTTTACGTCACAGATGGGGAAGCTGACGTTATTTTCGATTGGCTGGATGTCAGTGCTGGCACTTTCATTGACGAGGAAGGCCACCTTGTAGCCAGTATCGAGCTTCGTGAGTTCGATGAAGAACTATTTTCAGAAAGCAATGACGGGAGAATACCTTTCACGCTTGATGGGATGAAAAAGCTTGTGTCACTTCCGCTTAAAGAAGTGTATAACGAGGTTTTTATTGGCAATAGGCAATTCGAATTCATGCTGGTAAAAGACTTTGGCATCGTCATATGGGATGAAGAGGACAATAGGACAAGTCTTCGATTCAGCACAAAAAGCCTTGACCATTGCAATGCTCTTGCAGAGAAGCAATGGCTTGAAGAACAAGTAGCTTAATCCCTTTATATAAGAGAAATCAGGAGGAAAAAACATGACACAAACAGTCGCAGAACAAAATGTTGTTGATACACCATCTGCCCCAAAACCTGCTAGTAACTACTTTCAGGAATTGGCTGCTGTCGATGTACAGCATCTCGTTGGAAAGAAAAACGGATATACGTACCTCAGCTGGGCAGATGCCGTTGATCAATTAAAGAGAAAGCACCCGGATGCGAAAATCATCACAAAGCGCTTCCCAGAAGCTGATGAAAACGGGAATATGAGAATGGTTCCGTATTTGAGAACCAATCAGGGCTTTTTTGTAGAGGTTGAAGTGATAGTGAATGGGAATTCTGTTGAAGAGGTTTTCCCGATAACAGATCATAAAAACAACCCTATTGGGAACCCAACCACGAAAAATATTAATGACTCAATCCAGCGGGCAAAAGCTAAAGCTATTGCAGGACATGGTTTAGGCCTTTACATTTACCAGGGGGAAGATTTCCCTATTGACGATACACGCACTCCAAACCCTGCACCAGTCAGCCAGCAAAGAACCAGCAATCCGCAATACCCTAACCGCAATCCTGTACAGCAGCAAAATAGAAATACACATTCCCTTCCACCTCAGAACCAGCAGCCTCCACAGCCAAACCTTAATGGTCCAATGACGGAACAGCAAAAAGGCAAACTGCGTGAGCTTGCAACCAACATCGCTGCTCTCCGCTTAGGAAATGGAGCAACCCACGATGCAATGATTAAGGCAATGGGCGATATTTATGGTGAATATAAAGTAACAGGGGATTTGACTTTCCAATTGGCCAACCAAAAAATCAATGAAATGCTTCAGCAGGTGAAAGCAATTCATGAACAGCGCGTACAGCATCCGCAAATGATCCAGACACCAGGCGATGATCTAAGCCAGGTCATTTAATGTGCCCTGAGTTAGGAAAGCAAAAAGCATAAGCTGTCCCGGCATTCACTCTAACCGTTAAAGTAAGGTGCAGCAAAATTCTATGCGGGGAGTGGATGCTTGTGTCAGTAATGGACAGAGCGGCTTTAATTCGAATCATTGTGTTTTTATTTGCGTGGCTTAACCAGTATCTAGTATCTAAAGGACACCAGCCTTTGCCGGTTTTAGGCGAAGAAGAAGTGGCAGCTGTGCTTACTTTTGTAGCATCAGTGTGGACTTTGGTTAAAGATAATAAGGTTAAGAAAAACGAAGAAAAACCAGCTGAATAACCGCATGAATAACTGAGACGGACTAAATTTAGTCCGTCTTTTTCTATTTTGCCTATTGACGAGGGCCTATCAACTGCTTACGTTTCACACGGGAGTTGATAAGATGAAACAGTTTGTTTTCGAGGGCAAAGCGACCATCAACCGGAAGTTCAAGATTGAAATCACTGCAGAAAATTATGAGCAGGCAGAAGAAATGGCGCTTGAAATCCTGGAAGAGGATCCAGACGACAGGAGCTATTACAACATTGGAGATGAAGAGGTAGAAGTAGAGATCGATGAGGTTTCAGAAGAGCCAGTGTCGAGAAGAGCCTCCTATCTAAATAATTTCGATACCGTTGCGTAGATAGAAGGGGGAGAATTACTTGATTGCAACAGAACCAGAAATTGATTTATTCAAAGGATTAAATGAAAGCCAAAAGCGGGCAGTCCTTGCAACAGAAGGCCGAATTTTGGTATTGGCCGGAGCCGGTTCGGGGAAGACCAAAGTGCTGACAACCCGTACTGCTTATCTTTTAGGCCAAAATGTAGACCCATGGCGTATCATGGCCATCACATTTACGAACAAGTCAGCTAAGGAAATGAAGGAGCGGGTTCAGAAAATGCACCCAGCCGCCTATAAATGCTGGGTTGGGACTTTCCATAGCATTTGCCTTCGAATTCTAATGCCGAACATTCACCTTTTGGGGATTGAAAAGTTTACTCCTATGGACGAATCAGATCAAAGGGCCATGGTGAAAAAGGTAGCTCAGCAGCTTGGGCTTGAGGTGGATAAGAATATTGTCTACAACATGCTCTCTCAGATATCCCTATGGAAATCAGATATGATATCGCCAGGGGAAGCGCAGTCCATAACACATGGAAACAATGACAAAAGAGATATGGCAAATGTATATGAGGCGTATGAGAATCAGAAGGCTATCCATCATTATTTTGATTTTGATGACCTGCTGCTAAAAACCATCCGTCTTTTTCAATTGAATCCAGAGCTGCTTGGAAAATATCAAAATATGTTCCGCTACATCATGGTGGACGAGTTCCAGGACACCAATAAGGTCCAATTTGAAATCATTGAAATGCTTTCAGCGAAAAATAAAAACATTTTCCTTGTAGGTGACCCGGATCAATCTATTTACTCATTCCGTTCCGCTAAAATCGAAAATATTTTACGGTACCAGCAAATGCACCCGGATACGATTACGTTTACCCTCCAGGAAAATTATCGTTCCACACAAGCCATTGTTAATGCTTCGAATGCATTGGTGGAAAACAATAAAATGCGTTTGGACAGGGAAGCTTTTTCTGTTGGCAGAAGAGGGGATGACATACATGTGTTCCGATTCAATGATGCATCCAGGGAAGCAGACTTTGTAGCACGACTGATCGTCAATATACGAAAAACAGAAAAGAAGGACTGGAAAGACTTTGCTGTTTTATACCGCATGAACTTCCAATCCAAGCACCTGGAACTGGCATTAAGGGATGAAAACATTCCCTATAAGATTGTCGGCTCTATTTCCTTTTACGATAGGAAGGAAATTAAGGACATTATTTCTTATGTCCGTGCAGCTCACAACCTATTTGATGATTATGCGCTAAAGAAAATTATCAATGTACCGAAACGAGCGATTGGAGATAAGACAGTTGATAAGATTTCAGCTTTTGCGGAAGACCGAAAAATCCCTTTCTTTACGGCATTATTGAACATTGATGAAGTGGCGGAACAAACCAAGATTAATAAAGGCACAGTGGCTAAAATTAAAAACTTCGCAGCAATCATGGATTCATTATCAAAGCAAGCTGTCACGGGGGATTTTTCAGCTACTAACTTTATGAAAGCCCTGCTTAAGGAAACCGAATATCTAAGCCAGTTCAATCCAGAAAAAGAAGAGGACGAGGCAAGGATAGAAAACATTGCGCACCTTCGCGATTATGCCAAGCATTGGGACATGCAAGAGAAGGAGCAAAATACACTTGCCCAATTTGTTTCCGAAATCAGTCTTGATGGTGATAGGGATGATGTGGACGATGAAGATTATGTCACATTGACCAGTGTACATTCCGCTAAAGGACTTGAATGGTCACAGACCTTCATTATAGGCATGGAAGACGATACCTTCCCGCATTACCGTTCCAAGCAGAAAGCATCTGATCTTGAAGAGGAGCGCCGATTGATGTATGTAGCCATGACAAGGGCAGCTGAACGATTGTTTTGTACTTATTCGGCTTATAAATTTGAATACAATTCGCAGAAACCGGTTCGGCAAAAGCCCAGTCCATTTTTAGACGAAATACCTGCTCAATATAAAACGGTTCGAATCCAGACCGCATAGGGGGAACATTCGTGAAAAAGTATAGGTACATTGCTGTTTTGGAAGTAGAAGCTGATACAAAAGAGGAAGCGGATATCTATGCACATGAGTTATACAATTGGAATTCCGCTATCGAATCAGGACAAACGAAGCTAAAATCAGAAGAAATTGAAACAACAGAAACTTTGGAAGCAGTTAAATAATAAAAACCCATTCTCCAGGAGGATTCATCAACATGAAGAATTTTTTTATACGCTTATTTGGTAAGAGACGCCGCGGATTTGAGGTTCTGGAAGAGTTTGATCGCTGGTTTGAACAAGGTTATGTGAAAACACCTAATCGCAAGACACACCGTTCAGCTGGCTATGACATTTGTTCCATCGGTGACTATGTAGTTCCGCCAGGAAGCAAAGTGGCCATTGATACAGGATTGACAGCTTATATGAAGCCAAACGAGTTTCTTGCGATTGTTGTCAGGAGCGGGCTGGCGTTTAATCACAACCTTACTCTCCAGAATTCCATTGCAATCATCGACTCGGATTACTATGGAAACCATATCAGGATTCTGCTACGCAATGAAGGGACGACTCCCTTTATGGTCAAGACAGGTGACCGCATTGCACAAGGAATTTTTCTTCCATACCTTGCAACGGATAATGATCATACGCAGGAAAGGGAAGAACGAGTCGGCGGGTTCGGCAGCACCGGACAAGCGGCATAATGAGGTGAGTATTTGACAGGCAAAGAAAGAAGCGATGAATTGCGAAGGCAGTTTGCTTCTGTAAAAGTCATGTATCATCAATCTCCACGAAAGAAAGTTCAACAAGAAGCGAGGAAATTTCAACATGATTATATTGGGATTCGAGGGGCTCGACAAATCGGGCAAAAGAACTCAATCAGAGCTCTTACATCAATCATTATACGAACGTGGTTTTGAAGTAGTTAAATCTGAATTTCACAACTACTCTTCCCCAACCGGGCAGTTAATCCGGAAGTTCCTGGACGGGGAATACCAACCGAACCAACTGGCCATTGAGGCGATTATGGCTGCCGATAAATATGCGCAGCTGGATTGGTTTAATGAGCTTGCAGAAAAAACCGATGTCCTGATACTCGACCGCTATCTTACAAGCCAATGTGTCTATAGCCATGCCAATGGAATAGACATTGATTTCACCACAAACATGCTTCAGTATATGCCGCCTGCTGATTTCCAGTTCTACTTGGACATCGAAGCGGAAGAGTCCATGAAAAGAAAAGGCGAGCATGGTGAGAATGACCTATATGAGAGCAACCTTGATTTACTAAATAAAGCCCGCCAGCTTTATCTGAAGTATATGCACCTGGAAGTATTGGACAATAAAGGCATGATTTTAGATGCCACAAAGACTCCGCAGGATTTGCACAGTTTGATACTTGATCGCACTCTTTCCCTTTTGGGCAAGGAGGTGCAGGAAGCATGATCCCTTTAATAGATATGTCCAAAGATCAATGGACAGAGTATCGAGATAATCTCAGCAGAGATGTGAAAAGCATCCATATCCCCACAGATGTAAACCCCAAATCAGCCATCAGCATCCTTTCCAAAATTGACAGCATTTACTCTAACCTTCGGCTGCATTTTTCCGACCTGAAATCATCCAAAGAACGTATCGATTTAATGGTAAAAGAAATCGAGCGGGTAGGGCTCCAGGGCAAAAATGAAGACGAGCGTAAGCGGAATGCTGCTCTTGAAGTCAGAAAGATTACAACGGAAGCTGGTTTCACCCTGTATGACTTGCAGAGGGAATCGACTGAGCGCTATATGGCCATCGAGGGGATATTGGATGTATTAATTAATAAGCAAAATCGCCTTATCACTATAAATGGACTGCTAAAACTCGATAAAGATTTGATGGTATCCAGTGATTCCTTCGCTTACATGGGAGGATCTCGATGATTGCCTGGTTAAAGAACGAGTTCGATTGGTATGGCAGAGGTTTTAAATGGTACAGAAAAAGGGAGGGCGGGATTTGGTACAAGGTTTATATTTCGGGACATCCTTACTTGACAATTTGGATCCGGAAACATGAATTGATGTCTAATCTAATAGTCATGGAGACAGAATCCCACCCTTACAAATGGATGATTTAAAGAGGGGAGGGGAACGGCATTCATTACATCATCAGTGATCATGCCATCAAGAGATACAAGAAAAGGATCGGCGGACGGACGACAGCAAGAAAAAGGGTAATTCGCCAGATTAATAAAGACCTTGACCGTGATGTTCAGGAGCGGAAAAAATCCTATGTGGAAAACCACTATATATTGGTCACTTCCCGCTATCGGGCAGTATGCTGCGGAAGGGTAGTTGTGACCATTACATTGCCAAATGAAGATTTAGATGGCTTTGAAGTTAATGAGGAGTTGTTGGCCGTTGTTTAGCTGCAGCCCAGAGCAACATAACAAGTGTGAGAATTCCGCGCTTTGTCATCTATGTGACGGAATCCGCCTTTACAAGAACAGCTATGAAGAACGACTGCAAAAACAAAAAGCCCGGGAGGAACGGAAGGCTGCTGAAAAAAGAGCCGATTTCCGCATTCACAAGGCAGAGAAAAAAGAAGGGATGTCCTTTGAAAAAGATGTGACGAAGGCCTGGAATTCAGGCTATCATGCAAAGCAAAAACAAAGCGATGCCTTCAAGCAATCTTCTAAAAAGACAAAAATTCAAAAGCCTCGCATTCAATTGGATGAATCTGAAAGCGTAAAGGAAGATAAGGTACCGGAAGCGGCCCCGCCAAAGACGGTTTCCTTATCAACTTTTACAAAAACTGCTGCAAAGGAAAAGCCGGTAGTGGACGCCAAGCGCCAAAGCAACAGCGGAGCTCTTTGGTATGCAAAGGGCGATATCAAGACACAGGATTACCTAATGGAGTGCAAGGAAAGGGGAACAGTCAATGCCCGGGGTGAGAAGACTATCAGCATCCCAAAAGACTGGCTGACCAAACAGGAAAAGGAAGCGTTCCAGGAGAACAGGCCGTTTTGGATTCTTCCCTTCCGATACAAGAATGATGATTCAATCTATCTCGTTAAGAGTTTTGACCAGGAGATTGAAATGTATCAGGAGATTAGAAGATTGAGGGAAGAACTGGAGCAGATGAGGAGTCAAGCAAAATGACTTTTGCGGTCTAGAAAAATGACAAAAATGTCATCGAACATTCATTCTAAATCTATGGTGTCTTGCGCATATTTGTGGGAAAATAACTTTTGCAGACGGGCAGCAGGCATCGACATGAAAGGAATACAGACAACATGAGAATGCACGAAAATTTCACGAGATGCCAGTGTGGACAAGCTTACCTTCGAAAAGAGGAACATGTCCTTGCCCAATATAAAAAATTAGAAAATGGCAAAGCGATTTCCTTTACGGAACTCCCTGAAAAGCGTGAGACACGATACATTTGCTCAAACTGTGATCAAATTATCTTTGTCAAAAGGGAGTCATAACATGCCAAAAGAAGAAAAAGACAAAAACCAGGAAGTTTTCGATCAGGCTTTTGGAAGCCTGCTAAATACCGAGCCTGAAAACAACATTGAACAGGAACCTGAGACACCTCTGGAAGAGGCACTTTTCGGACCACCGGAAGAACATGTGCCCCTTACCGAAAAGGAGTGGGCTGCAGCCGCTGAGAATTATATCCCTCCGTCCGTCAGTGACGAGCATTGGGAACAATTCGCAGCAAGGCCGCCAATCCCTCCTCTTGATAGAGAACAGGAAGCGCGCGCGGTCCAATTAGGACTGCAGGAACTTCGGAAGATGAAGGAATATACTCATTATATTTACCAGCATATGACCAAAGAATTTAAGGCTATCTATGTTACATACCCCCTGCTGCTGGAAGGTAAGTACGAGGATGTGTATGCGGGTGCTCACAAAGACATCATGGACACGATTGAGGATTTGGAGCATTTGATTGCCGGCGATATTGACGCGGTTCAAGCGGTGAAAAATGATTTTAAACTGTTTCAGCAATTCGAAGAGCAGAGGCTTTCCCTTCTTTATAAAATAATAGATTTCTATAATAAGAAGCTATTATAGAATTTTTTACAAAAAGCACTTGCATTTTCCAGTTCGAGTGCTTATGTTACTGCTTGGACGTTTTATCGTATTGTAACCGTGATTAAGGCAAAAAACCGTTGAAAAATATGCGTAGGGTGGGGAACATCAACATGGAGAAAGCACAACAGGTCGTATCTTATAATGCACAAAGCAGAGGTCATAAGACAAAGGGCAACACTTACAAGGATCGATACGTCGAGAATACTTGCCCAGAGTGCGGAAATGCTCGAGCTTACAAAGATGAATGGAAAACAAGAATCAAGTACACTTGCCTGAAGCGTGCTTGCCGTCATCAGTGGTTCGAGAAAAAGATCATTAAATCCGGGTTGGAGCTTACTGAAGCCGAATAAAATATACGATAGAGAGTCCATCTTATTTGGTGGGCTCTCTTTTTTTCCCACCCTCTCATATCAGCGGAAATACAACATGAGAGGAATTGATTCAAATGGAAAGAAAAATCACGAAGAACATAGTAATACAAAACTGCCTGAAGATTGGAGCAGGAATTGTAGTGGCTGGTTGCGTAGGATTTCAATTTCATGAGAACCAGGAATTGAATAAGGACTTAGAGGCCTTGAATCATAAATATGAAAAATCCGTCCAAGAGTTAGATGAAGCAGCCAAAGCAAATGCACAATTACTAGAGCAAAGCCAGTCTCTAAGCCAGACAGCGGAAAAGCTAAAAAAAGACAAAGGCAAATTGGCCAAGAAGTCTGCTCAGCTTGAAGCAAAGAACAAAAAGCTTGAGACTAAAAATACAGAGCTTGAAAAGAGCAACCGTAAGTTGAAGCTGGGCCTTGAAGCAGAAAAGAGCCAACTCAGGCCAGTAGCCAAAAAGCCGGCAAGCCAAACAGTCAAAGTGGCTGAAGAAAAAAAGCCAAATAAGCCAGCTGCTAAGAATGTGAAGACTGTTGTTCATGGTACAGCTTCAGCCTATACGGCAAGTTGCAATGGATGTACAGGGATTACTGCTTCCGGAGAAAGAGTGGAACGCGGGATGGTCGCCATGGCCAAATGGGTGCCACTTGGCACAAAAGTCAGGATTACAAGTCCTGCCGCTCCACATGTTAACGGAGTCTACACAGTAGCCGATAGAGGTGGAGCGATCAAAGGCAATCGAGTAGACATATTCATGGAATCCCACAGTAAAGCCGTTGCATTCGGTATGAAAGAAGTAAAGATCGAAATCCTCAACTAACCCCCACATAATTTCATCACGAAGGAGGGTGCCCATTGTTTTCGCTACGTTTAAGCGGTGACTTATTGGACATTCGCATTGAATCCAAACTCTCCCACCAGGGCTTCCGTGACTACACGGATTTTATGAGGTCATTGCCCGGCGCCTATTACGTCGAGGCTGAATACAAATGGATGGTGCCAAAGAAAAATATAGATATCTTTGCCCAGCGCTATGAAGACATGACCGCCTGGCACACCACGATTGAAGCCATTAAAGAAATAGAAGAAGTAATTCTCCCCGAATTCCCAACACTCACCGATTTTTCCGATTTTAAATTACACCCATACGAGTTTCAGCAGCAAGGCATATCTTTCCTAAGCCATGTCGGAAGCGGTATTATCGGGGACGACATGGGCCTTGGAAAAACGGTTCAAACCGCAGGAGCCGCCCATATGCTCCATAAGCAGGGCAAAGCCAATAAGATTTTGGTTATCTGCCCGGCATCATTGAAATATCAATGGTCGAAGGAAATAGACAAATTCCTTGGCCACACCAACATTGTTATTGATGGGAAGACTCCGAAACAAAAGCAGAAAGCTCTTAAAGACTTTGTTTCGGGTGACTATCTTTTCGGGATTGCCAACTATGAGCTGGTTCGGACAATGGCTGACCAATTCAAAGAACATCACTATGATGTCATCATTGCAGATGAAGCCCACCGACTGAAAAATCGTAATTCCGCCACCTACAAAGCCGTTTCCTCATTATCCTGTACTAATAGAATGGCAAGTACGGGAACACCCCTTCAAAATAATATCGAAGAATTGTACGCCCTCATGGAATGGGTTCAGCCAGGACTCCTTGGCAATATCACCAATTTCCGAAAAAAACACATTGTTTATGCCTCTAAGTTTGGCCGCCGCTATGTCCCAATCGGGCCAAAACGCCTCGGTGAGCTCAGACGAAACATATCCCCCTATATGCTCCGCCGCTTAAAAAAAGATGTGGCGCAGGATCTCCCTCCAATGATATTCCACCGCCGTGATGTTGAGATGAATAAATCTCAATCTGTCCTCTATGAAAAAGTCCAAGCAGATTTTCTTCAATTGCTCGAACAGCTGTCTACTCAGGAAGTCGAAGGGAAGTTTGATGACGAAGGCAACTGGGTTGAAGAAAAACGCAGCAATGAGGATAAAATTCTTGGTTATCTGTACATGATGGTGGCCATTTCCGACCATCCAGCACTTCTAAAGCATGGAAGGGGAATGTCCAAGCAGTACCAGGAATTAATCCCTGAAGATATCAAGTCTCCTAAACTAGAAGAGCTGCTGGATATCTGTAAAGATCGGATGGAGTCTGGCGTGGAAAAAATCGTGATCTTTACCCAATTTGCGCAGATGCAAAGCATTATAGCAGAAGAGTTAAGCAAGCTGGGAGAAGTGCAAACAGTCAATGGAAGCATGACTTCCGCTAAAAGACAGGAAGCATTTGACAGCTTCCAGCATAATGAGAATTGCAGATTCCTAATCGGTACTGACGCCATGAATTACGGGGTCAATCTCCAGTTTGCCAATACCCTGATTAATTATGACTGCCCATGGAACCCCGCCGTCTTTGAACAAAGGGCAGGAAGGGTTCATCGCATAGGGTCCACTCATGACGTGGTGGACATAATTAGTCTTGTAACATTGGGAACCATTGATGAAAAAATCCAGGAAACACTGGAAGAGAAACGCAGATTAGGGGAAGCGGTCATTGAGCGTAACGCTTCTGAGCGCTCCACCATGAATAGCTTAATTGCTTCCATTAAGAAGCAGCCTAAATCATAAAATCAGCCCGTCCATTTGGATGGGCTTTTTTAATACACAAAAGGAGAGATTTTAATGACAACTCTAACAAAATCAAAAGTGGATCAGTACTTGGAGAAGAGGAAAGAAGCGGCAGAGCTGCGGATGATTCTCGAGAAGTGGCAGAATTTTTATTCCAATGAAGCCATTTTTCATATGAAGTCAGATACCCTTAGCCTACTAAAAAGAGAGATGGATGATTTGAAGTGTCACCGTGATCAGGCTGAATTGGAACTAAGGAATTTCTGGTCATCTATGACTTTGGAGGAAAGGGAAGAATCCCGCCAGAAGTATTATGGGAAAAAACATTAATAGACTATAGGGACGCGAAACGTTGTTTGAATATGGAAAAAAATATGAATTATCATAAAAAAAGGATATTAAATAAGACTTATTTACCATATAATTAATGGTGGATAAATCATTAATCCGGAAGGGGAATAAGCTTTATGTTCCTCCCCCCCCCTTACTTAAAAAGAAGTTTATCCAGGAGGCAAACATGTATGAAATATTTAATTATATTTTTATCCATAATAGTGTTAGCTGGCTGCGGTGATACGCAGGCTGGTGGTTCTAGTAAAAGTACTTTTCGAGATACATATTGGGGGATGACACAAGAGGAAGTTAAGGAAGCAGCTGATACCTCAATGAATTTTAGAAAGGAATCGGATGAATTTATTTATTACAACGGTACTTTAAATAAAGAAGATGTTGATATAGTTTTTGAATTTGATAAAGGAAAACTAATATCTGCTTGGTACTCAATCGAAAATGGAATTTCAGATGAAGATAAGTCACCTATTTTCGTTACTGAGGGGAAATTAGAAAACTTTGAGTCTGACATTATTGAGCAACTGGAAAAAAAATATGGGAAACCAAAAGAACTTGAAGGAGAAGATGAAGATACAAGAAAATATCTTCAATTTGAAGACAAGGATACTGTCATAGAGTTTAACTCTCATGATAGTTATTTTTTAAAATTTGTCAGGATAACTTATAGCAGCAAAGAGCATATTGATCAAATAAAGGAAGACAAGGAAAAGGGTATTGAAGAAGAGTTGTAGGAAATGAGAAAAATAAATATTTGTGTTGTTTTAAATCATTTGGACCGGTGCTTAGCACTGGTCTTTTTTGTTGCAAAGGAGTGATAAGGTTGGAGCAATTAGAGTTACTGGGTGAAATGAAGGATTTCCGCCTGCATAAAAAATATCGGGAAGGCGTTTTTAAAACCCGAAGTGAAATCATGAGGGAGATGAATGAAGAAGGGCGTACCAGGATATTTTCTGTTTTGTCATTCGGAGGAGGAACCCAGTCCACACACTTAATGGAAATGCATCTTCAGGGCGAAATCGACTATGACTATATTATTTTTTCCGATACTGGTGCCGAACCAGAGTTCATCCATGAACAAGTGCGCTGGTGGCAAGACCGCCAAAGAGAATTGGGTAATACCACTCCATTCATCATTACAAGGCACAGCAGCATGGATCGGGGCCTGGAAGAAATGCTGATGCGCTATATCCATACAGACTATCAAAGGTTTCAGATGCCTGTTTATTGTAATCAAATCGATGAAAAGACGGGTGAAGAAATTAAAGGAGGGCTAATGCCAAGACAGTGCACAGTTGATTTTAAAATTGTTCCGGTCCAGCAGGCTGCAAGAAAGAGAATCCTTGCGGATTTAGGGCTGGGCTCCAACCAAAGAATGCCATCTGACGTTGGGATAATTATGGATATCGGATTCAGCTATGATGAAATGAACCGTATAAATTTATACCGATCTCCTCAATACAAATATATTTCTCTGTCATATCCTCTAGTCGAAGAGAACATGACAACAGAGGAAAGTATTCAATTTTTGAAGGACAACAATATGCCAGATAAAAGAAGCCGATGTTATTTGTGTCCTTTCAACTGTGATTCCAGGGGAGTGGATTGGAGGGAAATTATTGTCCATGAGTCTCTTTCTTTCCTCAAGGCATGCTATTTCGACGAACAGCTAAGAAAAGTTCAGAAAACTGGTAGAAAAAATATGAAGAGTGTTCCGTATTTTCATTATTCCCGTATGCCTTTAAAGGACGCATATCCGGAAGATTATGAATTCCTATCAGCTATCTATAAGAATGAGCTGGATGATTGGATTTCTTCATGGTCCACCATTTTGAGTGAAAAATACGGAAAAGTGATAGCGGCATAAATTTCTTTTTGTCAAAATAGGAGGATAGTGGAGATGTTTGATCCGAGGAAAACAGAAAGAGCCTTCATCCGAAAGGTGAAAAAGTCAGAAGGCTTATTTAAAACTGCAACCGGCAAGGACAACCGGATTGTCGATATAGATAAAGATGCATATTCCATTTTAACTGCCAAGTCAGCAGGAGGTAACAAAATCAAAAGAACTATGGTGCGAAGGGCAATTCAGTATGTCTACCATGTTAAGACAGTAACTAGAAAAGATTTGGAGAAGTTTTCCCGCTTCTCTTCCGCTCTTCTCGGGCTGCTGCGTACCATGCTTAGAGAATCGGTCAAGTATGTAAAGACTCCTTCTGGATTATACCGGCTTACGCTTAAAGGGGTCCGTTTCTTTTTCGCTGGGTGCAGCAAGGCAAAAACAGATATGGAAATGGTAGCGAAGTATGGCGGGCGCTATATTTTGATAAGTTACTATTATGTTAAGAACGGAATCATGTGGAGAAAGCACGCTGAAAGACTAGGGCTCAAAGTGCTTCTGGATAGCGGGGCATACACTTTATGGGAAGCAAGAAAAAAAGGTCGCAAGGTCAAAGACCTGGATATACGCGAATATGCTGCATTCATCAAAAAACACGAAGATATTCTTTTGGGCTATTTTAATCTAGATGTTGTCGGGGATTCTGAAAAGAGTAAAGAACATGAAAACTTCCTGAAGTCCCAAGGGCTAAAGCCAATACCTGTCTATCACGTAGGCTCTCCTTTGGCTGAGCTTCATTCCATCGTCAAAGAAGACCATCCGGTGATTGGGATTGGAGGCTCGGTGCGAAAGGGGGAGGGGAAACGATTAAGATATTTTGAGGAAATCTTTAATGCTTTTCCCTTGCAGAACTTTCATTTTCTCGGAGGAAGCTCTAATCTGGTTACTGCCTTCCCTTGGTTCAGCGCGGATTCCACCGCCTGGATTGGAACAAGGAGCTATGGAAGAATCATAGATGAAAAGGGTCAGCGTTATGCACCCCAAATAGATGAAAAAGAAAGAATGCAAATTACCGTTTCCTATTTATCCGGACTGGAAAGGATTACTGCATAAAAAAGAGCGACAGTTGCACTGCCGCCACAGGGGATATGGTATCCATCCAAAAAAGGATCTAACTAGGGGTAACATACTTTACCCTTTCTTCCTGCCTATTAAACCAGAAAATAGAATAACGCTGAGGTTCCGTTCCTCAGCGTCATTGTAGGTTGGGGGAACAACCTGAGAATAATAATGCACAATCACATATATATCCCTATAATCAGGGATTAAACCTCAAATTAAAATTTTTGCTAAAAAAAGAAGTTATAGCTGGAACCAAAAAGGGTATAGAGATAAATAATGTTATAATTACATAATTTTATTAAAAAGTAGGGTACTAGAAAAATAGTATCATAACTTTTCCGGGCTAGAGCAGACCTATGATTTTGTCTGCATCTAGCTTTTCTTAGTTATAACCCTACTTTCCATTTTGGTAAGTTTTGAATAGTTTTTACAGCAGGGATTGAGGTGCGGGGAATGAAAAAAATTCTGATTCTTGAAGATGAAATCGAAATCGGGCAAACCCTTCAATATATTTTGGAGAGAGAGGGTTATGAAGCAGACCATCATTCGTCCGGGGATGAAGCGGTCCAGGCAGCATTGGAAAAGGATTACGATTTAATTTTATTGGATATTATGCTGAAGCAGCAAAGCGTGGATACGACTATCACCAATGGTCTTGAAGCGGCCAGGAAAATTAGCCAGCAAAAATCTACACCCTATATCTTTCTCACCTCGAGGGCAGAATCTTTCGATGTGATGGTAGGTTTGGATTTGGGCGCTGAGGATTACATTACAAAACCCTATGATATTACAGAGCTGCTTGCGAGAATCAGGGCGGTTTTGCGAAGGCATGACAGGACAAATGCTGGCATCAATACAGGGATTTTGGAATCTGGCCCTCTAAAGGTGAACCTTTTATCACATAAGGTTTGGGTAGATGGGATAGAGGTAAAGCTCCCCAATCAGCAGTTTGAATTACTGCATTATTTAATGGAGCACAAAAATGAGATTGTTTCCAAGGATGAACTTTATAAGAATATCTGGGGATATGAACCCTATGCAGCTATGGGCACGAATACGCTTGAGGTCAATATTAAACGCCTTCGAAATTCTATAGGTTCACAGTTGATTAAAACGATCAGGGGTAAGGGCTATGTTTTGGAAGCGGATTAAGATAATCGCAGATGGTTCCCGGCTTCAAGGCAGAATTATACTGACTGCACTGGCCATTATCGTATGTTCTTCTTTTCCAATCAGCGCATATTTTCTATATCAGGAAATGGAGAACGTTGCTACCACCGTCTGGAGCAATATGCAATGGAGAGCATTTAAAATAGAGAATGCCGTCAGGGGGGCTGGCAGCGTTGAAGATGTAAGCCCAACTTTTTGGGATGGGATGAACTATCCTGGCGAAGATATAACAGTAACTGAAGACAATCAATCTTATGCAATTCCAGGTTTTGAGAGGGAAACGGAGCTTAGCAGTTTTGAAAGCGAGATGGCTTCTAGCTTTATTTCCCTTTTGTTTAAGTTGAATGAAGGCAATCTCAAAAAGATAAAGAAAAATCACGATGTTGAGGTCTATCTAAGTGAAGGGAAATTACAGGGTGTATTCATTCACCGATTTGTTCATTATGAGACTCAACGGCCAGTTGAAGTCAAGCTTTCAAGAAATGTTTGGCCGGCTTTAAGTAAACCTGTAGATGATTATGTGAATAGGGTTTTGATTTTCCTTGGATGGTTTACACTTATTGGTTTTTTGGGAACCTGGCTCATATTGAGACTTATCTTCCGTCCGTTAGGGAAAGCCATTGATGAGAGTTTTGAAGAAGTTAAAAATAATAATTACCGAACAAGGGTTAGAGTAGATCCACGGTTTGGAAGAGAGATATCAAGAATCATAGATAAGCTGAATTCTGTACTAGACAGAATGCAAGAAATTGTCAGGGATAATATCAATTCTATGCAGGATGTGTCCCATGAAATCAATACACAGCTTACTGCCATAAAGCAATCAGTCGATGTTATCAAGCTTTATGGCAATGGTGATAAGGCGCTGGTCAACCAGAGACTGTCCGCGATTGAACAGAGTGTTGAGAGGACAAAACAAATCATGCTGGCATTGCTTGCATTGGCAAAATTAAGGCAAGGTTCCTATGAGGCTAATCCGATGGAACAGCCGGTTAGATCACTTCTTGAAGACTTTATGGCACATCAAAGGCGTGTATTTTCCACTGCGGTCTTTAATGTACAATACGAATCGGAAGACCCTAAAATCTATATAGACCGGGATCATTTCCATCTGGCACTCAACCCGATAATAGAAAATGCGGTGAAGTATAGTTTTAAAGACAGCAAGGAAGTCATTGTAAAGGTAAAGGAAGTCGGTAAGGAAACGCATGTGAGTGTCACAAACAGCGGGAATCAAATTAGTCCTAAAGAAGTTCCCCACCTTTTTGAGCGTTATTACAGGGGAACTAATTATAGCTATAAGCAAGGCTCTGGTCTTGGGCTTCATATAGCCATTGAAGTTGTAAACTTGTACAAGGGAGCAAGAATAGATGTTGTCAGCGAACAAGGCTTTAACACTTTCACTCTTGTATTTCCAAGAAAAAAATAAGAACTAGAAAAGTCCAGGATATTTTCTTGGGCTTTTTTTCATTTTGGGTCTTGAAAATTATGAATCAAGTGGATACATTACTAACCGTATGAAAGGGGAGGCAGCTATGAGCTACTCTTTGGACATCAATGAAAAAGAAATGAAGCCAGGCCGAATTTACCTTGGAACCGTAAAGGTTGAGATGGGACGTATGTTCATCTTCGGGCAACAGGAAAGACTTCACCAGATGCTGTCTTTTGTCCCAGGTTTGGGGAACGGCGCATATGAGGTCTACGGAGAGATCAAGAACGTGCCCGGACACGGTTTCCGTGTTGTGAAGGTCGAGATAGAGTTTATTACTGATGATGAAATCCTTTATCTCGAAAAGGAAAATGCGGACTGCGTTATGGAGGTAGCATTTTAAGCTATGGAGTTTCAACTTAGAAAGAACATGCTGGATTATATCGACGAAATGACTCCTATCCTGACCAGATACTTAAAGGAATGGAACGAGAAAATGATTCATGGAATACCTATAGGGAAAAGTTTTTGGTATGACCTGTTTGGACGAAATATCAAGCTCCTCATGGAACCGAAGACGTTCTTTGAAGGCAGTGTGCCGGATGGGATTCTGCGAATCTTTATTGCTCCGTACATTAATGAGGATAACCCATTTCAGGTTCTGTTTGTTTATAGAGTCGAAACCATCATTTCAACAACAAGAGAACACTCTGTCGAATACTTTTCAATTGGAGAAGAGCATTTGCTGCTAGAGTATTGCGAAGAGAGAGGAATCGAATAAATGTGGATTTTCTCTGTCATCTCTTCTTATTTGTTTATAGGTTTATTTTATGGAATGAATCACACAACACACATTATCAACACCCTGAAACTTGCTGGGGAGCAGGAAGAGCTGCTTCGGAAAATGATATCAGCGTATACTTACACGCCGCAAGGGGCTGAGTACTTTATGGAGCTCCAAGAACTCCATATTCAAAAAGCAGAAGCCTTAGAAGAATATACAGCCTACAAAAAGAATGAACATCGTTATATGGTTTTAGTCTTTGTGCTGGGCTTCCTATTATGGCCGTATTACTTATTAAACATCGGAAAAAAGAATTTCACCGAGAAGGGGAATTAACATGACGACTATTGAAATAGAAAATCCAAACAATGCAGATGCATATCAGACTGCTTATGCACTTCAACGACTGAGCGGGGCGATGAAACGCTATGTAGATGAAAGCCCTCTGGCAAGGGAACGTGTCATTGGAGTAAAAGATCCTGAAACAGGAATCATTTTGACGATAAAAGAAAAAGCAGAGCTTTAATAGCCCTGCCTTCTTTTTTTCCGCATCTCAGTATATTGCAGGACCAATGAGTCTGGTATGGTTCGATAAAGCTCATCCGGCAAGTGGCGAGCTTTAGCCCCCACCTCCCTTGCTTCCTTCTCCAACTCCTTTAAATCCTCTGCAGAATAAGGTGAAACATCAGTAAGCCATTGGTGCTGCCCGCAGCTTTTGCACTGGAGAAGAAGGTTGCCATTGTCGCTTTCTTCAAAAATCATGAGGGAACCAGCACAGCGGAAACACGCTCTGCCCCCGTCTTTCCAGTCCTTCGCCGGCTGGCCTGAAGTGCCATCCCAATGCTTAATCCAATCCTTAAAGACATCTTGGGCTAATTCTCCGAATTCTCCCCATTGTTTTTCGTCTTCTTTGCGTTGGGAATAGAGGGTGTCCTGGTCTTGGTGGGAGGGTTTTTTCTCGATAGCCATTGTAAAAACTCCTTTCGAAATGAGGTGAGAAAAATGTCACTTAAGAAAATACATCAAATAAAAGAAAAATACGGTACGGATGATATCGTGGAAATGGTCCACACGTTTCTTACCGAAGAAAATGCACAAAATCAGCAAAGACGCATAGAGGAAGGCAGGCTCGGAAAGTTTTATCCGTCATCGGTGGGCCGCTGTCAAAGGGCAGTTGCCTATCAGATGCAAGGCTATCCGACAAAGCCCATTAATGGTCAATCCTTGCTGATTATGGAGAATGGGACGAGCTTTCATAATAGGATGGAAGATATCTTTGAAAGAATGGGAATCCTCATAGCACCCGAGCTGTCTTTAAAACATAAGGAGCTAAGGATTAGCGGGCGTTCGGATGCAATCATCTGGAACTTTTTGCTCGATAAAGGTGAACCGCCTGGGGAGGAAATCTCTCTCTTTAGAAAAGAGCAGGTTGAAATCCAGGAGGGCGACGAGCTTAAGAAGGTAGAAGAGGATATTGAAGTCTATCGTGGTCCAAACAATCATATCCTCATTGTCGAATTCAAGTCAATCAAGAGCAAGAACTTTCACAAGCTGCCAAAAACGAAGCCGGAGAAAAAACATGAAATGCAGCTGCAGCTGTATTTTAAATTAACAGGGATCCGAAGAGGTCTTGTCTATTATGAAAACAAAGACACACAAGAAACTAAATACTATTTTGTAGAGTATGACGAGGCAATGGTTGAAGAGACGATAGCGTATATCAAAGATATTATTCGTTATGTGGACGGCCACGACTTGCCTGAAAGGGAAGGGAATCCGCTTGATATCATGTGCCGATATTGTGATTTCCGCAATATCTGCCATATTCCTGTGTCAGAGGAAGAATGGCTATCTATTTATTTTGATGAACAAGAAGATGCTGCCTAAATAGGCGGCTCTTTTTATAGGAGGGATTCGGTTTGAATTATCAATTTGTTTTTCCCGAAACCATGTCTGCCCGAAAAGCAGAGGTGGGCGATAAGGTTATCTATCAGTATCCTGAACATGGATATCAGTACGATCAGAAGGAAGCTGCCCAGCACCTTTCACTAGGCGAGGAATATACAATAGAGACCATCGTAGTCGGCCAGTCGCTGTCATATATGACACTCAGGGAGATTCCAGGAGTGGAATTCAATACCGCACTATTCTTAAGCAAAGACAAGGAAAAGAATGAAGTTGGATGACGCTGAAAGGCGTCTTTTTTTATTGGGGGAGATATGTATGTATATTCATAAAGTAGCCTCACTATTTAACTCCGAAAAGATCTATCATATGTGTTTTGACATCGATTCAGGTCATCGTCAAGCTAAACAGCTCAAGGAATCACTCCTTGTCCTTATTTCAAACTCAGTTGACCTATCCATAAAGTCCTCGAGCAACGCAGCGTTTAACGCAGCATTCGATTATATTAAATACGATCTTGAAGGAAAAGTTCCAATTAGAAATATTGTCATAACCAGGGGGGAAGGCCCCTCGGTTGAAACAGGTATTCCTTATACCGTCTCTAATTGGGATGAAGGAAACTTAGTTCTAAGGTCTATGGCCAAAACTGCACCGGATTGCGGAGGTTATGATAAAACGGATTTTGTGATTACCTTTGAAGATGATGAAACTTACATTGGTACCTATGATTTGAAAAGGAAGGATATGCATGAGGCTGATTTGAAGGGCCATGTTTTAAGCCATGTAGGGTACTATGCAGGTATTCAGAAGCCACCATGGATGAAACAGGAAGCATATCATAAAGATTTAGCTTCGTTTGAGCCTGGCATGAAAGAAGAAGCAAGGGAATATCTAAGCAAATACTTGTCAAACTAAACAATTTTATAATGACGTGGTTCGAATGTGACTTTATAATTAGTTATATAACAAAAAATGGTATAGGGGGGAGAGTTATGGGATTTCGTTTTAGAAAAAGTGTCAATCTAGGCGGGGGTGTCAGATTAACTGCAGGGAAAAAAGGTGTAGGGATATCCGCTGGGACGAAAGGCTTGCGTGTAAGTCATGGAGCTGATGGAAAAACTAGGGTAACTGCATCCATTCCTGGTACGGGCATTTCCTATCAGGAGACGATAGGATCTAAAGCCAAAGCACCAAAGCAGGAGCAGAAATTGCAACAGAAACCTCCTGTTAGCTCTAATTATCAGTTTAAAGGCATCGTCAGAAATAAAGTGGTAGATGGGGAGCGCCAATCACTTTCTGTATTGCTTGGTCAGCTGTGTACTGTTTATATCAACAATGGAGAAATTAATATTATTTCCGATAACTCTGAGTTGGGTGGCGATATTTTACCCTATCACTTGAATCAAATAAAACCAGAAAAGAATGTTCGTGACAGGGGATTCTGGATCTTTAAGTATAAAGAAGTTGAACTTAAACTAACTTTAGAAACCGATAGCGGCTGGCAAACGGTATACACTCTTATCGTAAATGAACAAGTTGCAGATCAATTCATGGAATGGTTTGAAAGAGTTAAAAAGTAATATCAAAAAATATGGCCTCATTGCTATTAGCAGGGAGGCTCCTTCATTGCTGATTCAAGTTTTTGTTTGATTTGTTTCCTCTTATTCCATATCGTATCACGATGATAGCCCATTCTTTCTCCGACTTCTTCATACGTATATCCTTTTTCATCGTAAAGTGACAGTAGGGTACGTTCAAAAGGGGTGAGTATACTGAAGGGGAATGTAGCTGTTTTACCTAGAATCCAATTGAGTCCAAGTTCCAGTGATTCTCTTTCAAAATAAAGGTCAAGGTACCATTGGTCCTGGAGTTCTATTTCATCATCATGTTCTATAAATTCGTCACCTTCATGTAAATTGCTGTAGAGGGAAGGGTCTTTAAAAAGGTTTCTAAAATGATTGTGTGCGTAGAATTTATAGCTGCTGTAGAGGAATCCGCAGAAATTTTTTTTAGGGGATTTCTTTTTGTAGCGTTTAGCCATGTAGAGAAGGACGTAACATAATTCGTGGATTAATTCAGTGTCATTCAAGAACTGCATACGGTCATTCATCCGCTGGACAATCTTACGGGCAGCTTTCTTTGTTTCTGCATACTGAAAGCCGGGAATTAACGCCTGCTTTACTTGTTCGTCAGCAGTTGAAAGCCGTATAAATCCCCTGGTGTCCCGGTCTCGGAAATTGATGACTCCATATCGCAGAAGGTTGAAGTACTTCTTTATAAAGCCACTAAGGTCATCAGGTTCTTCTGCATATCCAAAAAGCCGGACCATTTCAAACCCAGCTTCGACAGAACCTTCTTGGAAGGACTTCACTAATTTTTCAATGTGCTCGTACTGGGCTTCTTTATCTTCCATACTTCTTTAAATGCTCCAAGATCCGCTTCATCTTGACTTCATCATCTGAATGCTTCTGTTTCTGCTGATATTCAGCAACTTCCTCAAACAGCTGCTCCTCAAATTTTTGAATATCATCCTCGTTATAATTCATGGCTTCATCCATCTCCAGTTCATAAATCAGGTTAAGAAGATCATCAATCTGCTCATCGTCCTGCAGTAGATGTGACAATTCCCCAAGAGATAACTCCACACCAACATTCCCGCGGTAAATTTTCATGCTGCCACCCCTTTATGCATATCGACGCATGCCCAAGCGATTCCAACAGAATCAGTCATATCGTTGTCTTTCTTAAAGGTAAGGCCTTCTAGTTCATAGATGGCAACAACTTTGTCGAAGGTGTCCTCCTTTTTGGCGGAACCATAACCATGAAAGACTTTGCGCCAGCTGGTAGGGTAGATTAATTCAAGTTCGACACCCTTAAGCTTTGCCATAAGGAGGTAAATGCCAGTGGTCCGGCTTAATTTTTTCACGGTATCAATGTTTAATTTAGCGTATTGATCTTCGCATAAAACCTTGGTGATTTCATACTTATCCATTAGGGATTCAATTACTTTATACTGTACTGCAAGCTTTTCTCCGTGGTCATCAATTTTCGAGATATCAATCTTTCCTTTTTCAATGATATCTTTATTCTCATCCATCAAGCAGAAGCCTGTGCACTTGGTTGAAGGGTCCAAGCCCAAGAAATACATGTTGTTCAACTCCTATAGTAGCATAGATTCATAGAGGGAAGGGAAAATTATTCATTTTCCCCAATTTCTTCAAGTTGTGTTTCCATCTCTTCATTTAGTCCAATTCGAATCGGAATGATATCTTCATTTGTCACAATAATGATGGCTTGGGAAGGATCGCTGTTAGCTTTGAATTTACGAGAGTAAGAGTTGCGGCCCATCGGGGATCCAACTCGGATTTCAAGATTTCCATAGTTTCGCTCGATGACTTCAAAGTAATGGAAGTGACCCATGATGACGGCATCGTAAAATTCTTCATCAGCAGCAATATGCTTGTCTATTTTTCCTTTATCTGTGCGCTTTTCAAAATCTCCATGAACCAGCTTGATGCGTTTGCCATTGATTTCAACGACATGCTCATAATTAAAGTGCTTGTCCGCCTCGATGAATTTAACTTTTGGCAGGTTAAGCAGCTCAAGAGTGTTCTTGATGTTTTCAGCGATGACATACATTACGTTATCGGTATCAATAACATCTGTTTTGTTTGCCTGGAAGCGGTCATGGTTACCGGCGATGCAGAAGAAATCGACATTCACATATTCTGATAGATTCACAATGAAGCTCGTGATCAGTTTGGTTGCCTTTACAATTTGCTCTGCAAGCGGAAATTCGGCTTCGTAGCTCTGATTAACATTTCTCATATTGATGTGCTCAACCATGTCTCCGATACACGCAACAGTTACATCCCATATGCCAAATTGATCGCAGTACTCCAGGGACTTTTTAAGCAGCTTGTCAATCCGCTTCTGAGCTATTTTGAAATTGTAGTGGTTACCTTTCATGTGGTGGACAGTTGCACCGATATGCCAGTCTGTAATGACGATAATGGCTTTTGTAGAATGGGTGAATTGATAGGGAGGGTTTAGAGCCAGGGGAGGGATTTGGAAGTCAGTGTCATCAAGCATGACATTTCGTACTTCTTCAGCGATTAATAGGGGTTTAGACAATTCTCTTTTAACCTTGTTGAGCTCTCTTTTTACACGCATAAAATCTTGTTTTTCCAAATACATTTCACCCACAGCATGTTTGATTGCTTCAAGCTTTCCATCTGCAATCATGTCTGTAAAACGCTGGGCATTGGCAAGCCTTCCGACTTCTTTCTGATAATGCTTAATTAGGGAGCGGTAGGGTTCATTTGTATCCGAGTCGTAAAAGCCGGCTAGTTCCATCAGTCTTTTATGCTCTAGCCAGTTTGTTTTACGGGACGGACTCATTTCCTGCAGCTCGAGCTTAATATCGATGGCCTTATCAAGGTGTTCTTTAGTTACGGGTGTCATGATGTCATCTGAATTTCGATAGCTTCTCACGATGTTTTGCTCCTCCGTTTTCATCGGATGAAGGGAAGGGGAATAGTTCCCTACTCCCCGTCCTCCGCTAATATAGATAATCCATGGATCATGTTTTTCATATAATCTTTTACGTATTCATGGGCCCACTGTGGAATCTTCTCGTAGCGTACAGACCCGCCAACCAAGCACTCTCTCAGTTCGATTCGCTTTTTGAACATCAGATCAGCCACATCACCTTCTACCATGTCGCCCAATTTTCCGATGCGTTTGGAAAGTATGATTTTGTCTAATTCATTAGATAAATCATTGTGTTTTTGCAGTAGGGATGAGACTGCCTTGGAAGTGATGCTGTTTAGAAGATGTTCCTGCAGCTCGTCTTTGAAGGTTGGTTTAGGAGGGGTTGTGTCAATAGTGGCGAAAGTAGGTTTTGAATTCCAATAAATTGAGCCAGAACCTACATTGACATCATTGATAAAAGTTTGTATATGGTCTGCTTTGATATGGTCTGCTTTGATGTGTTCTGAAGTACCAATATCGCCAGATATAATAAGCTGTTCTTCTTTTGAGTAAATCTGCTTATTTTCAAAATCAATCGTAATGGTCTCTTCCTCATCGTCTTCTTCTTCAACCTCATATAGCGGTTCAGTGTATTCATGTTTTTTCATGTGTTCTTCTCCTCATTGAAATAAGTTTCTAGTATCTCCTTAACATGGTTGCTCCACTGTTTTATGGGCACTCCCATGTCTGCTATGGTTCACTTGTTCTTAGCAGCTTTTCTGCGAGCGGCACGATTCATAAATGGAACCACTTTGTTTTTATCCATCTGCTCCATTTTCTTTTTCGCTTCTTCATATATATTGATAGAGCCATCCAGGATATTGATCTCTTTTTCGAGCTGGTTGACTTGCTCTTCCGTCATTTCATCGGTAAAGACCTTTTCAAGAACTTCAGTCTTTTCAACATAAAAAACGGAAGCAACAACAGACCCTTCTTCATCAATACCGACCTCAACCATATCAACACCTTCCCGTATATAGTCATTGAGGCGAAGATACTCTATGATGGTTTCCTGGGTTAGAACTGTTTTGATTTTATTCACTTGAGTATTGGTGTCCAGCTTGACCCAGTTAGGGGTTCTGTCAACGAGTTTATCAACGATTTCTTCCTGTGCTTCTTTAGTCAGGTGGACAGATTTTAAGATAGCCTGCAAAGCAAAGTCGGAAACATGGATATGGTCAATCTTCATATTGCCGATCTCTTGTTTAGTAATAAAAATGCCGAGGACTTCTTGCTGATTAGTCATTCTTTTCGTTCTCCTTTTTCTTTGTCTTTTCTTTTGGAGACTTTTCAAAAGACTTTTCCAGATCCTCATTTAGGATTTTAACGTCGCCGCTGTCAGCAAGCTCCATCACTTTTTGGCCTTTTTTGTTAATGAATTTAAGCATGTTCAATCCTCCTATTTCTTTTTCTAGGAGTATTTGAACCATTAAAAAACCACTTGTAAAGGAAAATCTCTACAAATGGCTGTTATTGTGCGTGATTATTCAGTGTTTTGTGTGGTATTATATAAATTGGAATAGTTTAAGATATAGAGTCGAACATTATGAGGTGGAAGAATTGAACAAACACGAAGCCCTGCAGATCATTAAAGACACCTTCGGCCATTTTATTTACGAAGAGAATTTAATGATAGGGACAACTGAGGTATTGCTTTACTTCCCGACTATGGGCATCGCCATATTAGAATCAGAGGACAAAGTTATCTCTAACAATAAAGTAGAAGACCTAAACGAACACCTAATTAGAAAAGAATTAGATGCAAAGCCTATATATCTAAACCTAGAACAGAATAATCCTATCGGATTTATATTGAACGATATTATTATAGAAGCCGGGTTCATACCCACCGACTTAAACATAGAGGGTACGAATAATTAATTTAATAGTTAGTTAGAGAGAAGGCATTCAGAGTGTCTTCTCTTTTTATTTTCTGTCCTCATTATATCGAACAAACGTTCTGTTATCAACCCATTAACAGAAAAAAATTACCGATAATAAACTTGAATGGATTGGTATTTCAGATATAGAATCATTTTCCATTTTTTTATTGAGTAAAATGAACTAATGTATTACATTAAAAATAAAACAATATGAGTAATAGGGGGGAGAAAATGTTCTGTACGAGTTGCGGTACACAACTGAGGGAACAAGATTCATTTTGCTCCAAGTGCGGAAGGTCAGTTAATCCGACAGTTGGAAATACAGCTCTGGATATAGACCAAGAGGCGATTGGTCAAGAATCGGAAGATTTTTCGCTTGAACAAAAATTGGAAGAAGCGTTTGTAGGGAAAAATTACGATACCTATATTGACAGATGGGATAGGCTTGAAGAAAAGAATGGTAGAATTAGCTGGAATTGGGCAACATTTTTATTTGGACCGTTTTGGTTTGGGTATAGAAAAATGTATGTTCCGCTGTTATTTATTTTAGTTGCTTATTTATTTGTTGATCTGATTTTGTATGCAACTGGATCTGATCTTTGGAATCTTTTTATTTTTCCTTTAACTATTATCCTGGCGATGTTTGGAAATTATATTTATCTTAAACATACAAACAAACATATAAACAAGGCGAACTTAACCCCATTGAATAATGAACAAAAAATGTTTTATTTAAAAAGAAAAGGTGGAACCAGCTGGTTAGGGGTATTGTTTACTGTAATTAGCTTATTAATTTATGGTGTTCTTACTGCTTTTATTTTCCCGACCGATGAAGACAAAATAATGATAGTGAAAAACGGATCGTTTTATGACTATCCGACTACTACTGTCGGAAATGCCTTTGAGGATTACTTTTCCGAACCGGAGTGGGAGTATGTCTCAGGTAGCGCCTATGATATTGTGCGATTCACCGGATATGACTTATCCGAGGAAGGTAACGATATTGAAGTTACAATGGATTTTATAATAACCGATGATTCATTTGAAGCTCATTCGGCATGGATAAATCAAAATAAACTATCTGAAGACGACATGTTGTCGCTATTAGACTCGCTTCTCTCCGGTCGATGATATTTTGATTCCGAAAAAAAGACCACGTTTATTCGTGGTCTTCCCCATTATACGGAGATGTGCTAGAACTTGAACCCAGGAATCTGGCAAGCTGTAAGCGGAGTTCTTCCATTTCAAGCAATAGCCTGCGATTTTCAATTGTCAGTTCGGTATTGGTGATCCTCAATTGGCTCATTTCTGCCCGGAGACTTTCTATCTCCTCACGGTATCCCCTAATCTCTTCCCTTAGCTCGGTACGAAAAGCCCGCTCATCTTCTGAAAGGGATTGCCGATGGACTACCAGTACATCTTTTTTGTTTGTGTTCCTGGCGACAAAATAAGTTGTGACTGAGCCGACTATCCCGACAATGGCCGGAATGATTAACTCAACAAGTGTTATGTTCATCTTTTCCACCACCATTGCTAGAGGATAGCCAGAAGATCATCAAAGAAACTAGAAGGTATGTCCCGCTCCCTGTACTGAATTGCCCGGTGTTTAAATCATTAACCAAAAACATACAGGCAATGAATGTCCAGAAGAATGAGGCTATAGCTAATCCAATAGGCTGCAATTTTTTAAATTTGCCAAATAGCATCAGGGTTTGTCCGCAAGCAATGAATAGGGCAAATGCTCCCCATGCTGCTTCGGGTGCAAGGTTGGCCATGGCTGCATAGGCACTGTATTTAAAAGTGTTGAAAGGGAAAACCAGGCATAACCCCCACCATAATGCCAGGCCGATATGGTAAAGCTCGATGATACGGTTGGCCGTTAGTTTTTTCAAAGAATTCACCCCTTTTCCGGGGTTAGAATTGCAATCTATCGCAGTAGTTCAACATCGAGCAGTTTTTGCACATGAAAGACTGCCGAGGATAGAAGTCTTCCTGCCTGATTCCGTTGCTAACCCCTTTCAAAACGCTGTTTAGACGTTTGATTTCATTTTGGTCTCTGTAGAGGAGGAGCCGCTTGTCTGTTCCGATATAATCAAACACAAAGCGGTCGGGTGCTGAATTGAATAATTCCTGGAAGGCAAGAAACATAGCAGTTGCACGGAGGTCGTGTCTGAGGAAAAAACCAGAGGAAGCGTCTGTTTTGTTGTTGGACGTTTTAAAGTCCACTATCTCTATCTGTCGCTTCTTGTTTTCATCTGTATACTCACGAATCAGTTCAAATTCGCCTGTCAGAATCAGGTCGTCTTGAACGGAGATACGGAAAGGGTAATTGACGGCAATAGGGGTCCCGGGGTTGTCTTTGTTTTCATGATAAAAAGCATAGGTAGCCTCCATGCCCCGGTTTAAAATCTGTTGCGTTCGCTGATGGTCCGTCCCTGTGCGAGCAAGCAGGAAGTTTTCCTTTGTCCGTTTATCCTCTTCGAAAATGGAGTAATAGTAATGAGCCCATTTATCCCGCATTTGCCGGAGTGTTGGAAGCTTACCTTGCATCACTTCATGATAGAAATAGGATATTGTTTGGTGAATGCCCTTGGAATAGAGCACGGCACTTTTGAATTCATCTTCTGATGGAATCTCATGAATCTTGGCCAGCTTATATTTCATAGGGCATTGCAGGTACGTATAGATATCGTCCATGCTTAGTTCGAACTTTGTCATGTTAAGTATAGCTCCTTACCAATGTGCTCTTTCTCTATAGCAGCGATAATGGGTCTGATTCAGGCGCTCCCACTCAGGATCTGCCTTATGTCCGTTTGAATCCTGCTGAGCATCGACTATCTCTCCGCCGCAGTAACGGCAATAGGGCGTATACTCCCTTGCCTGGAGGTTCAAGTCCCGCTCCCAAATCGTTTCGCCTTTAACAGCTTCAAAAGGGGTGGCACCATAGATTTGATAGACATTTTTTAATCCGGCCATTTACTCTTCCTCCAAGCAGTGTTTTAATGTAGCCTCAATATCAATTTCCTGCCGGTTTCGTTCTTCCTCAACCATCAGGGAGATACAGGGCTCCATCTGTCTGGCAAGTTCTGACTGGGATTGCCTCAGACGGTAAAGGAGCTTCATTTTATTCTCGAACGAAAACTCATTCCACTCCGCTTCGCCAATGTAAATGTTCATGGTCTTGCCGGGTTTTTCATTGTCAAATTGATAAGACACGTTTACTCGCCCCAATCCATATAGTCATTAGCTGATTCCTCATATGCATAGGAACCACAGACCGGGCATCCTTTTGTATCTCGCTCGTCAATTACATTCTCAATCACGTATTCATGGGAACAATTCAGGCATTCTACCCATTTTTCCCCGAATTCGAAGTCCTTCTTCCTGCGTTTCATCATTGTCACCTCTCTTACTGGATATAGAACAACCTTTTTGGAAGTTTATTGTCAAACCCCTATTTGTGCACTTCCTAACCGCCTAACTCTCTATTGATTTTTAATAGAGTGAAGGGTTGTAATAGGGTCCAAAGGTGGTGAAACCAGATGAAAAACTACGTGGAATTCTTGGAAGAAAGCATGCAGTTGTTTTTGCAGCTGGAGAAAGCTTCCCGAAAAAAGAAGAAAGCATTAGCTGAAAAGATAGCGGGCAATGAAGTAGGGGAAATTCTTTTGAACCTATTAAAAGACGAGGAAGTTCGATTCTTTGATTTCGTTATGCCGCCAGCAAAAGAAAAGAATGATGGACGTGAGCGCCTATCAAACTTCCTCCGGTTTGTGGAAGCAACTAAGTCGTTGAAAAATCCACATGTCTCCATGAATGGAGAAGCTATGGCATATGTGTTCAGCCATTTCGATGAAGAAGAACAGAACACTTACAGCATGATCCTGACAAAATCTGTAGTCTTCCCAAGTACAAAGGCAGCACAAAAAGAAGAGCAAGCCGGATAATTTTCCGCTTGCTTTTTTTATTTGTCTTGACTTTCTTCTGCAAGTGGTTATGTTACAAACGCCATGAAAGGAACGGTTCAAGATAGGGAATGGCGGGCTAACGCCCGCTCCCTTTTTGATTTTAGAAAGGGGAGAAACAGTTTGGGATTTGGTAATTACATGATCATATTAGCAACGCGTTTTTTGCAAGACATCAAAGAATTTCCTGTGGACGCCCACGGGAAGATCACATGTGAACCGCGATATAAAAAGGAAGTTATACATGACATAGGGGAGCTTTTGGCTGGAGAAAGCGTAACGGCAAAAGAAATGGGGGAGCTGTTCAGGAAGGAAAAGGACAATCCCAATAAAGCGCTTTTCTATAAACCCAGCAGCCTTCTGGAGAGCAAGGGCATTGCAATTAAGCGCAAGCCTTATCGGGAGCCGGATAACCTGCTGGTACCTGGTCAGTTTTATTTTCATCCAAGGCTGCAGGCTACACCTCCACCGCCAGTCCTGCAGATTTTTGATGACGGAACATTTAAGGCCTCCTATGATGAGGAGCCGTTTTATTTAGAGATTATAGACAAGATAACGGTTAGGGATTTGGTTGATTACTTTTATGCAAAATTCTATTCCGTATGCCCTGACTCCCACTACAGCAAGGATGCCGGAGCATTTGAACACATGCTGAAGTTTTGGGATGTGGATTTCATTTTGTACTTAGTAGATGAGGCATTTGCTTGTGCGCTGGATTCAGGCAAAGAGCTTCCAAAATCGCCTTTGGATATTCAGCAGTATGAGGCACAGGCTGCTGCTGTTTATGAGGCACGAAAAAATACATGTTTTGAGGAGGGATTGGACCGTGTTCACCCCCGGACAATTATTTAATACGGCACAAATTGTTCAAACACCGGCCATGCCGGAGTCACTGGCCAACCCTGCACCCTTTTATATAGAGTTTGGCCGAAACAAACCGGGTAAAGAGGGGGCTAACATCTTTATCCGGAATGAATACAGGCAGGTTAACTGGATGAATTATCAGCAGTTTGTACAGGATTATATCCGGAACAATCCTGAGTGGGGACTGTACACTACCGCTTTTCAATACAGTACGTCCGACCCCTATACCGCCGACTTGCGCGGGGATTTCTTTATTGATTTCGACGATGAAGAAGATATCAAAAAAGCCCAGGAGGATGCCCTAAAGATTATCCAGCATCTGACAATCAGCCCGAATTACAAGATTCCCGTGAACATGATCCGTGTTTATTTCAGCGGGAAGAAAGGCATCCATGTCATTGTTCCATTCAGGTGTTTTGGGGTTGAATGGCATCCCCATCTGGATAAAGTGTACAAAATCATGGCAGAAGAGCTCATGCCTTTTGCACCAAATAAGACATTGGATATGAAGGTATATGAACGCAGAAGATTGTTCCGATTGCCCGGAAGCAAACATCCATCAACAGGCTCTTATAAAGTGCCGATGGAATTAAAACACCTGCTGGCCAAGTCAGAATCAGACATTCAGCAGCTCAGCAAGGAACCACAATATGGGGCATGGATTCAATACGACAATCCACGGCCAATCCTTGAAGCGCAAAGATACTTTTCTCTGTGCGAGCAGAAATTCATTCACCGGTTTAAGAAAGTTTTCAGTAAATCCGGTGAAGACCAAACGCTGGATTTTGACCCGCCATGCTATGAAGAAATGATTGAAAATGGACCTGTTAAAGGTTCTAGGAATCACATTGCCAGTATGCTGGTTGCTTTTTGGAGACAGCGGGGCATCAGCGAACAGGATGCCTGGGATATGCTGGTGGATTGGAATAATGGAAGCCTTACGGAAAGGGAGCTGCAGACTCTGTTCCGTTCCAATTTCAAGGGCCGATATGTTTATGGCTGTAATTCTATTAAGCTGCATGCAAACTGTCCTGCCACATGCAGGGACGACTGTAAGTTCTTTAAAACTACTTAGAATTATTTTTTCTACAAGAGGTACCATCAACATGAGCAAGGAGTGTTACGATGTTCGACATCGCAGAAAAAGAGCCGGCTGCTGCACAGGATCCGTTCTCTGATGCAGCTGCCTGGCCTAATAAACCAGAAGCGGAAAACCCATTCGGAAATATGCCTTACAATGTAGTGAATAACCCGAATGAGCTATCGGCTGAACTGATTAAATCGGTAGCAGGTGATAAGCCGCCTTTCTTTAGAACGAGAATGCTAGATACCATTGACGCCGTGGAAGAATACTCATGGACACGCGGGGAAATGGGAGGATTGGACTGGGGATTTGACAGTCTCAATAAAGCATTCGAAGGATTAAATACGGGTGTTCACTTAGTTGGCGGGCAAAGTAATATTGGGAAATCCTCCTTTATGATGCAGCTGGCATGGCAGGTTGCCCAGGCTAACCGAATTCCCTCAAAAGAAAGACCCCGAAAAGCATTTGTCCTCTATTTTTCCCTCGATGACAACAACAATGAATTGCTTCCGCGTTTTGTCGCAATAGATCAGCGGATCCCCATTAACGTTGTACGTTTCCCTAAGAAATACCAAGATAATGCCACATACATGGAAAAACGTTCCATTGGTGTTGAAAGACTGAAAGATTCAGCAGACTTCATCAATATTGTGGACGTAAACAACGGCTCTGATATTGAGTACATTGAAAAAACAATGGAAGAGTACCATGTTGAGCTTCAGAAGGTAGACCCGGCTTACCAGCTGGTCGTATTCATTGATAACTTCCATGACATCACGATTGGTGATGAAAAGCTCCGCGCCAAAACAGGCGGAGAGAAATATGATCACATAGCTGACTCTTTGACGAAGATTGCTACAAGATATGACTGCCCCATCGTATGTACTGCAGAATTCCGTAAACTGAATGGAAACCGCAGGCCGACTGTAGAGGATTTAAGGGATTCCGTTAAGATTCTTTACGAAGCGAAAGCTGTTATGCTTTGCTACAACGAGGTTTCCTTACGCGGCCAGCAGGCAACTGTAAACTGGATGCGCTCTGACAATCCAAATAAACAGGCTGTTTACGAGGTCCAGATCGGTAAAAACAAATTTAGCAGCTTTAAAGGCAGATGCTTCTTTGAATTCATTCCTGAGATGGCTTATTTCAGGGAAGTGCCGGAAGCCGGAGCGCAAAGGTATGCCCAAATGATTTCAGGGTAAAGGGTGGCAAGTGCTGCCCTTTTTCGCTATTGACATAAAATACGCAGTAAGGAAAGGATGGTAAAAATGAAAAACACAAAAATTATTTCAGGCTTCCCTGCTATCGGAAAAAGTTATTTAACCCAAAATACCGAGTTGACTGTTTTAGATTCAGATAGTAGTAATTTTTCTTGGATTAGAGAAGGTGAAAGGCATCCCGACTTTCCAAATAACTACATTCAACATATCAAAGATAATATTGGAAAAGCCGACTACATCTTGGTTTCTTCACACGATATTGTTAGAAAAGCATTGGAAGAGAACAATATTGCGTATACCCTTGTATATCCTTCTAAAGAGTTGAAAAGCATGTATTTAGAAAGATACCGCAATAGAGGAAACGATGAAAAATTTATCTCTTTTATCAATTCTAATTGGGATAAATTCATTGAGGATATTGAAAAAGAAACATTCCCAGTGCTATTAAAGCTAGAAAGCGGAGAGTTTTTAGAAGATGTAGTTATGTCGTAGTTCGAATGAAAAATTCAAATAGGGAGTATATGCAATGAATATTAGAGACCTGGAAATTATCAAAGCTGCTTTAGAGGGAGATATTATCAGGCAAAAAGAAAGTGAAAATGCAGACCACCCTGCTTTCCAAGAATGGCTGAAGGATACCGAGAAACTATTAAAGAGGGTATCTATCCAAATCATTGAACGAAAAGGAAGGCTGAAAATGCTTGAACAATATAGATACAAGCGCTAATTTACGATGCCAAAAAGGAAAGGAGGGAACATATGAGATACATAGGAAAAGGGCCCACGATGGGTTTAAAAGGGTTGCTACTGTAAAAGCCATTGTATTTCACGAAAGCTTGAAGAAGCCGGTATTCATTGGGGTTTCTCCTTATGGCCATGAAGTGAGATTAACAAGGGAAGAAATTCACAGATTCTTATAGTATATTGGAAAACTCCTGTTAAACCGTTTGAAAACGGGTAAATATCTTTTAATACAAAATTAAAAGAGGAGTGATTCATGTGGAGTTAAAGAAAGTGACCTCAAAAGAATCCTTAAGAATTATCCAGAAACGTGAACCTAAAGGCACTTTTTATAGACAATGCGGAGAAATGTGGATCGGTATTGATAATCGGGAAGGTGAGGCATGGGTAGAAGAGTTTGAAACACAAGATGATTGTAAAGCTTGGCTAAAGGATGAAGCGGAACCATCAGAAAATATCAATGCCAGGTTTAAAATAAAATGAAAGAGTGACTGAGAGTGTTCATAAAAATCAAAGACATCTTAGGAAGAAAACCAGTCACCTGGTATGCAATGTGCTTTTGGTTATTCTCATTAATATACCATTCATTAGAAATAGGTATTCAGGTACCCAGATATGATTTCGAATGGTTTGGGAAAACATTTTGGCAGTTTGTCATGGCTTTTGTTTTCTGGACCATTCATCGTATAGATTACTATCAATGGAAGGAAGCGGGAAAATAATATGTTCTCAAATTTGCGTTCCCTTAAAGGGAAATTAGTAAACCATTTTTCTCATGATGACCTGGACGGATATGGAGCGACGATCATCAGCCGGCTAAGCACAGGTCATTTTCACGAAGTACATCAATGCAGCTATGCTAATTTTGAGCAGGAGCTGCTTGCTAGGGTTACAAAGATAGAAGGTATGGAGGATGAAAACCTTTTAGGACTGGCCATCCTTGTAACGGATATAGCTCCAAAGGAAAGTGAAACACTTGAAAGGCTTAATGCTCTCCACCAACGGGGTTTAACCGTGGTTCTCCTGGATCATCATGATACCAATAAATATATTGCTGATGCTTATCCGGATTGGGCTTTTATAAAAAAAGATCTCAATGGCAGAGATACGTGTGGAACAGAGCTCTGCTTTGAATATCTTAAGGAAAAGGAACTTCTGACGTTCATTGATAATTCAACCTCTATTGATAGTTTTATAGCCAATGTACGGGATTACGACACCTGGTTTTGGACGAAGAATGGGAATCTGCTGGCCAAGGATATAAACACCGTATTCTTTGCTATGAGCCCAGATGTATGGACAAAAAACCAGATGCGGAAATTTTCCGCGCATTTGGAAGGTCAAGGGGAAGTAGAATATGGCCTTAATGACATTGAGCAAATGATAGCTGGACTTGAGAATGAAAAAGAACGCCGATATGTTCAAAGCCGGGCAAAAAATTTATCCGAAAGAATTTGGGAGGCTGATGGAGAAACCTATAAGGTTGGTGTTGTATTTGGAGACCAATACCATTCCACAATGGGAAATGACCTTCATGAGCAGTTTCCGCACCTTGACTTTATTGCAATATTAGACATGAATAAAGGGAAGGGAAGCCTTCGGACCATTCATGACCATATCCATGTAGGGGAAATCTCCCGGGCTATCAGGAAGGGTGGCGGCGGCCATCAAAAGGCTGCAGGGTTTTCCTTTCCTATTGAAGAAGGACTATATGGAATTGAAAGCTGCTTTAATTCAAAAAATAAATTTGCTATTTCTGAATTCACTATAAAGCCATAACGCTGTTATTTTCTATAAGAAAAGACCTATTGTTTAGGTCTTTTTTATTGCTTTTTAATAAAGAAAAACATTTAAATTTGTAAAGACCTGGTTTTTAATCATACTTTTAGCCTAAATTGCCTATTGTTGGTAAATATGGAAAATTGCTAGAATGATAGAGCAATACATATTAATCGATATAATAGGGGGAGGAAAAAAGTTGAAGCGAAAAAAGGCATTTGGCATAGTCGGCAGCACAGTCTTGGCAGCATCTCTACTACTGAATCCGTACAGCTTTCAGTGGGGGAAGGATGAATCAAAGGTATCTGCTAGTTCATTCAATCGTGATGTATATGTGTCTTCACAAAACGACTTTGATAAAGCAATCGCTGAAATCAAAAGCGGCAAAATCCAAGAACATGATATCTCAAAAAAGGTACTGGACAAAGGAAAAATCAAGTTCTCCAACGGAAAAGGAAAGAAAGCTTCGCTGGAGTCTTATGAAGACCTTGTTTTCCATATAGACGAAGTAAGAAGTGACAAGCACCTTCAGAAGGACTTGGCAAAAGCCATTAAGAAGGGTGCAAAGGTATACCTTTATGGCGGTATTTCCATCCCGGAATTTGCAGACCTTTTAAGTCTTGAGAAAGTAACAACGAAGGGCAAGGACAGCAAGGGCATAGAAATGACTTACCGTTATGATGAAAGTGAATCGGAACTTGCCAAGACGAATAAGTATAAGGATAATCCGGAAAGTGCATACGAACAAGGTGAAGACTTTATATATGATGTGGTTGGATATACCTTAGATGAAGAAGAGCATAACCAGCTTGTCGTCACAAATATTAACGCTTTTGACGAAGAAGGAAATAAGGTTGAGGCTACTGAGGAAGATGTTATCAAGGACGTGCTTATGGCTACATCTGAAACTATTGATGTGGAAGAACAAGAGTATGCTGCTGCACAGGCTCCAAAGCTTTTTGGATTCCTTTCTCCTAATAATGCAAAAGCGGCAACTACAGTTAAAAGCAGCTCAACACGTATTTATGGGTATGTAAAATACGGAGGCACAAACGTGGGGCGGACCTATACAGATTGGGTTCTTCAGAGAGGCAAGAGTGAAACTGATAGCACCTGGGATTATTTTAATGTGTTAGATAAAACCACTATTGATGCTTATAGCGGCTGGAGAGCTACAAAATGGTGGATTGACCACGACATTCCATATGATAGGGACTACATTTGGGATTGGGATCCGGGCTCTACTTCAAGTGGTTCTTATGATATCAGCTTTGGTGCTCCTTGGAGCGTTGGGTTAGGATTTACATTGAGTACTGACCCAGATATTAAGGATATTGGCAATCAGGATTTGGATTTTGGAAGATGGGATATTACCGATTATAATATGGATGGAGAAAGGTTTGAGCCAGGTACGGCTTGGAAATCCAGGCAGTCATACAAACACGCTCGCATGAACATTACTCATAGAGCAACCATGACGAAAGTATCTGATAAGTACATTCCTCCAGTAAGCAGCAATATCAGCATAGCAGTTTCTTATTACTATTAAAAAGACCTTGCATAAAATGATTCCATGCTTCAATATAAAAATTAAAAAGAGGTAATCATAATGGAACCTAAACATTGGACAGTGATCTATAGACTGGCTGTAGTCGGTATCTTAATTTATATCGCTACTCGTCTGAATCTTCTGATTGACCTAACACGAGTTTTAATTGGTAGTTGATAAAATGACTGGAATCGTCCCTCTCACCTTTTGAGAGGGTTTTTTTGAAAAAGCATTTACATTAACAGCATCACTGGTTAAAAAATAGGATAGACAGGAAGGGAGCGTTTGGCTTGAACCTTGAAGGGAAACGGGTTTGCATCAAAAAAGATATAGGAGTGTCCGGTGTTCCAGTTGGCTCGAAAGGGACCGTCCAGTTTGTATTCTTAAATGAATTTTTTCCAGTGCAGCTGGAACTGGACGAGCCTGACAGTGATGGGCATCATGTTTACCGAGTGGGTCTTGGGGATATTGGTGAAATTACTGAAGAAGGGCAAAAAGAAAAGCTCACGGTCATTGAGCCGGAGCATGATTGGTTAAGCGTTAATGCTGGTGAAGACATCCCAATCTAGGATTGCAGGTGTAATGGGATCCATTCCATACATGATTTTTTTCGCTTTTACGTATGAGGTAATCAGCATGCTGTTGTTATCATCAAAGAAGAGTGCGGTAATTGAATCGCGCTCTTCCCATTTAATATGATCAATATGCGGATTAGCGTTTTTGTGCATTAAGCTCACTTGCTGAATCAATTCCATTTCGTCATCTGTCAGCTTACTTGCAATTTCACTATCAAAAGCCACAAGGTAATTTTCCACTTAGTATCCTCCTAATTTTAACTAATTACCTCCATACCCTAATCACCACCTTTGAAAACCTTTTTATAAAAAAATGTGCAGCGAGTCGAGAGAGTGCGATTCCATAGGATTGAGAAGTCATCTTGAATAGCTTATATATATCATGTAGCGTTCATCATACGATGTGTATCCTCCTACGTGTTATGTCATGTTATTTCTCCTTCTTCCTTCTTTCTCTCTTCTTGGGGGTCTCTGCGCGAGGCCCCTCTTTTTTTGAAATTTATCAAAGGTGGTTTTAAAAATGCGTGTCGGAGACATCCTCGTTATTAGCGGTAATACATTCGCATCCAAACTAATTAAAAATACATTAAAAACAAAATGGACCCATGCCGCCATTTACATAGGCGGAGACCAGATCATTGAAATCGACTGGAATACAAAAGCTGCAGTTGTCCGGAATTATTATCCCGAAAGCGGAATGGAATATGTGGTCATGAGGCCAAAACAGAAACTTGAAAGATGGCACAAAAAGCGGGTCGTTTCTGCCGCTCTTGCGTTCGACGAAACAGGAAATCGGTATGATTGGCCAATACTGTTCAGTATGCTGTTAAAAGCGAAATTCCCATCATTAAAAATCAGCTTTAACAGGAAGAATCACTATATTTGCACAGAATTGATTGACAATATTCTCAAAGAGGCTGGAATTGATTTATTCCCCGGCCGCAATGGAGATATCTTTCCACATGAACTACTCCAAACTGAAATGCTTGAAAAGATTGAATATCCGCAATCAGCAGCCTAAGAGCAAATGACATTAATGTTATTGCTCTTTTTTTTGGTTACAAAATGGTTAACAATTGGTAAAATTTACTTAGTGGAGGGGTGGGAACTTGGGAGGGTGTGCGGTTTTTATTATTCTTGTTTTAGCCATTTGGATTTGGTTTATGATTTATAAGCATTTGGGCCATGATCCCTTAGTCGAAGGATATTGCGCTTATTTTGATTGTAGCTTTCCGGAGCATTACCGAATTAACTGGTTTGGTGAAGTGTGGCAGTATAGCTGGATTTGGATTCCTATACTCATAATAATAGTTGTTCAGGTAAGGAAAAATAGAAAAATTTTAAAGGACTACATCCGGAATCATTGGGTAAAAATCAGTTTTTGCATGGTTTCAATAGGTGCATTGACCGGGCTCTACTTTGGCTTGAACCCTATAGTCAGAGAGGCACTGCAGATAAGAGAAACATACGCCTTTGCTCAAGATGCTATGCGAGATGAAAACTATATTAATGCTCTTGACTATTTTAGTGAAGTTAAGACATATAAAGATTCCAAAAAACAGATTGAGGGCATTCATATCAAAGTAAGTGAGATAGTGGTTCAAAGAGTTAAAGAAAGAAAAATTTATGGAGATACAGAACAGTATCTTGATATATTAGCCGGTATCCCACAATATAAAGAGGAAGCTCATAGACTAAAGAACAAAGTAAAAAAGATGAAAAAGGAAGATGAGGACAAGGAAAAGGCAAAACTTAAGCAGACGGTACCATATGAGGGCATGCATGAAGACAGCATCTCTCTTTCAGCTTGGGGTCCACCTACGGAAATTTATAAAGATATAAATTACAATTCCCTTAGAACAGATAGGCAGGTTAAACATTATAAATGGATCGAGCGTGATTCAAGCGGACGAATTATAAAGATAAAGACGCTAATGGTTAAAAACCAGTTTGTCTGGGGAGAAGTTGAGGTTCACAATTATTATCAAAATTAAATCAGTAAGGAGAAAAAGTCGTGATATCAAAAGCGATTATGAATAGTGTAATGCCTGCGTTTAATATCCTCCATATTGTTAAAGAGGATTTAAATTGGAGCAGGTCACGATGGACTTCTGCAAAAGCAGAAGAATGGATTGAGAAATTAGCCGGATCGGGGTACAGAGTGAATGACCCCGAGTTATTTTTTTTAGAGGTTAAGAGTTTGCTTGATGAGAATGCCAGGGAGCTAATAAAGGATGATATTTCCCCGGAGTTTATCATGCCGATCTCTGAAAAATGCGATCATAAGCACCACGAACATGTAGATTTGCCGTCATTTAATATGTTGTCCGCGGGGCATCTAGAAATTATTGTTCACCATTACTATTGCCCTCTTTGTAACACTTATTGGGTGGAGCCGAACTTGCTTAATAAGAAATAATCGGCACCAGGTCAATCACGCGCCAGACATTTGATTGAGACTTACATACCAAAGGGTTACTTTTCTAATCGATTATGATTAGAGGAGGAATCTGGATGGAATTTAAAATTCAATCAGATGTGCTGGAAGTTCAAGCAACAATGCCGGGTCAAGTGATTGACTGGGGAGTAAGCCTTGTTCAGGCTCCGCAAATGTGGTCCCTAACAAAAGGGGAAGGCATTAAGGTTGCCGTATTAGATACTGGGATTGATATTAATCATCCAGATCTAAAGCCAAATCTTAAAATGGGCATGAATTTCACAAGTTCCATCGCAAGTGATTTTGGGGACAGAAACGGTCATGGCACGCATTGTGCTGGCATTATTGCCGGCTGTGACAATCATATTGGTGTTGTTGGGGTTGCTCCACAAGCTGAACTATATGTTGCCAAAGTGCTTGGCGATGATGGTTCAGGTACAATCAATGGCATTATCAAAGGAATTGATTGGGCAATCTCTCAGAAGGTTGATATCATTTCCATGAGCCTTGGTGCTTCTATGAATCCAGGCACAGCTTTTCATGATGCCATGAAAAGGGCTCGCGCTGCCGGAATTGTACTTGTAGCCGCAAGCGGTAATGAGAACACTCATGTCGGGTGGCCAGCTGCCTACGATGAAGTCATTGCGGTAGGTGCGATTAACCAGGCAATGGATCGTGCAAACTTCTCGAACTATGGGAAAGAACTTGCAGTTGTTGCCCCGGGAGTTGATATTTACAGCACATACCCAGTAAATCGATATGCCAAGCTGTCTGGAACGTCGATGGCCACTCCAATGGTGGCAGGTGTAATAGCGTTAATCCAGGCATACTCCCGCAGAGTGGGCATAAAAGCGACACCAGAAATGATCCTGCAGATGATTAAAGAACGTTCTGTTGACCTTGGCACAGATGGGACGGATGCTTTATTCGGAAATGGATTGTCTAATGTCTATAAAGCTATTAAAGGGAATAATCCTCGCTAATCAATCATGAGCCGCCCAGTTTTGGGTGGCTTATTTAAATTTGGCTATTGATTTATCTGGAAATAACTTATATATAATTTATAAGAACCATGTACATCAAAAAATAGAATTTGATATGTGCTTTTAAGTCATATATATGGAAGGAGGATATTGTGGAAAAAGTGCTGTACTATTATATATTTGCGTTTGTCCTTACCTTAATTATCCATGTGTTAATCGGGGAACCTGATTTAACGGTAATGATAGGATTATTTGCGTTTAGCATGGGGATTCCATTAATCTTTCAAGTTTGGCGGGAAAAGCAGCGGGAAGAACGATTAAGAAAAGCAGGCATGTATGAGATTGATAGCATGAGCGGAAAAGACTTCGAGGATTTTTTATTTCTTTTATTTAAGCAGTCCGGCTATAGGGTAAGAAGAACACCCGCTTCTGGGGATTACGGCGCAGACCTCATTCTCGAAGGACCGCAAAAGATCGTGGTACAGGCAAAAAGGTATAATAAGAGTGTCGGTGTCCGGGCGGTTCAGGAAGTAGCATCAGCTTGTACATATTACGATGCAGAGGTAGCTTGGGTCATTACGAATAATTACTACACTGCACCAGCAGAAAGGCTGGCAGAGAAAAGCGGCGTCCGGCTAATTGATCGTAACGAGTTAACGGATTTTATACTTCAGTTAAAAGAATCCTCATAAAAAGGCTTCTAATATGGTCTCCTTCGGGAGGCTTTTTTATTTTCCATGAAATCCAAATTTTGAAGGAGTGAAAGGGATGTATACTGATTATGAAATACGAAAGAGAGTGGAACAAGAAAGACAGCGTATTATTGAACTTTTAAAAGAAAAGGGGATTACCCAAAATTCAGAAGGCGAGGGAATAGAAGACTTACCCCTTCTGCCATTAACTTTAATGGAGAATAAGCTGGTAATGACTTTAATGGAGAATGATTTGTTGGAAGATATAAAAGTAAGGGTGGGCTGTTCAGTTAAAGATTATTTTGCAGGAAAAGGCGATACAGTGCTTGCTTCTTGGAGTATTGAATGGTCCGGTTTTACTGTAGGAAGTCCATATAAAATAAAAGGCATAAGCCCATCAAAAAATTTAATCATAGAAAATGATAATGGAAATACGTCACAGTATGATCCTGTACATTTCTCACCAGTCATGGCCATTCCGGATAATTTCAGATGATAGATAAGTCTCATTCGGGGGGCTTTTTTAGTTTTTAGGAATTGAGTAAAAAACATTAAAAGGAGAGAACAAGATGTACAAATTGACTATTGAAGTTGATTGGTATGAACTTATCCATAGAAAGATGAAAGCACACCAATACGAATGTGAGATGGAGGGGTCTTCGGAAGAAGAAGCAAATGCAAAGGTAAAAGATTATTATGCTTCAGAGTTTGGTACGGATCCAGAAGAAATTAGAGTCACTAAAGTAGAAAAAGTAGATGAAGGGAGATAAAAAACATGTTTATTGCCATTGAAAAAATCATGAAGGAAAACGCCGCTCTTGGGGTTAATGAAACAAATCCTGTCCCGCCAACTTATCATGACCGTGAAATGACTACGGTTTACTTTGATCAATTAACAAGGAGTGACCGGATTGTCCTGGAAAGACTTCGGCTTGTAACAGATCGGTACGTGCCATATTATGAACTTTCTTATTGCCATGCAATGGTGAATGGCGAACCTGCAGAGATTTTGAACTTCCCTTCTCCAATCCCGAAAAGAGGATGGGGAAGATACCTGGTTGATAAGTGCAAGAAGCAGGGGATATTCATTAAGGACCTTTGCGACAGAAGTAAAATATCCATTCTAAGCTAATCACGAGGGGCAAAATGCCCCTCTTTTTTAATTCCATTACAGTTAAGGAGAGAGAAAATTTATGTCACGCATCGCTTCACAATCAAAAGGCGGATATTACCCAACCCCGCTTAAGGAGCTTCAATTAATATTGCCGCATTTAGCCGTAAATGTCTCAGAGGAGACACCATTTATTAATGCGTATGATCCATGCTGCGGCGAAGGGGAAGCCCTTCATTATCTTGCTGAGCACATTAAGAGCAAAACAAAAGCGGAAGTAACTACATACGGTGTTGAATTGGAAAGGACCCGTTGTGAAACGGCAGCCGCAGCTTTAAACCATGTGGTGAACGATGGCTACGAAACAGTAAGAACGGAATCTAAATATGGGGTTATGTGGCTGAACCCGCCATACGACGATGTTTTTAAGGAAAGAACGGAACTTGTGTTTTTAAGGACTTTAACCAGCACATCCAAAAATGTCCTGCAGCAGGGAGCATTACTGATGTTTTGTGTTCCGCAGCATGTGCTGAAAGACTGCGCTCCGATTTTGGGAAGCCGGTTTAAGGATGTAAAAGTCTATCGCTTTACAGATGAAAACTTCCCAATCTATGACCAAGTGGTTGTTTTTGCCTACTTTAAAAAGCCCACGTATCAGGAACAAAGGGAAACCATTAAGAAATTAAGGGAGCTATCAAGCGTTAATCCCTCGATCATTCCTACGCTGGAACAAATTGAAGAAACCTTTTATATTTCCGCCCATAAGGAACAGATTGAACTATTCCGTGCAGGTAAGCTCAATATGGCTGAACTTGCCAAAGACCTCGAAAATTCCTCTGTTCTAACGGAGTTTACCAAAAGGGTTTGTCCTGATAATGACAGGGCCATTATGAAGAGTCCTGTACTGCCGCTAAAACCAACACATGTAGCCATAGCAGTAGCATCGGGAGCCATCGGGGGAAACCTTGGAAATCACATTGTTTCGGGAGTTACCAAACGGGTGACCAATGTACAGCAGCTATATGATGATGAAGGAAAAAATTATGGGGAAAAAGTATCCCAATTCTATAATTCAGCTGTTCGGGTGTTCACCCCGAATGGCATTCATGAGCTTAACTGAATAAAGGAGTGTGGCAGGATTGAAGTCAACTATTAATGAGAACAAAATTGTCCTCCAAGGAAAGGACAGAACCTTCCGTGCAATCTTGCACTTCGCTTTATATGAAAAAGCCCGTCCAAGATCACCAAAAAACCTTGTGGCTGTTTCTTATATGGGAAACCCTGAAGCTGCAATAGCCATTTCTGCAGGTATCCTGGAAGGGAGATTCGTTGAAATAAATGGCAAGGAGTTTCATAAAGGGAAGGACAAGATGGGACGGATTGAGCGAAAAATTGGCCTTGGTGATGTTGTCCATTCCGTTGTGTATAATTCGAAATCAACCATCGCAGGAATTGTGGAGCCGGATTCCAATGAAGTAAATACAGAGAGTTATATTATCGCCCCGGATGGTAACATTGAAAAGGCTCTTGCCAATCATGTAATGGCTCGGTATGGCCTGCCAGAAGAGTGGGAGATGCAGTATTACAGTCTGTTCAGACATTTAACTGATACACTTGAAGTGGAGTTCAATCCAGTAATGGCCAATATGTGGCCGCATATACAAGCGATACGTCTTGAAGCATCAGAGAAAACCATCATTGATATCATGGATCGTGAATTAAGGCTGGGAGTGTTAAGGATTCCGCATTCCGATGTACATGGTGTATTTGACCCGGCATGGTCTATGAAGGAATACATGATTGCAAACAGCGATTCCATGGCACAGAAGCTGTCCAAGTTGAAGCCGAAGCATTCCCCAGGAGAAGCACTGGATCCTGCCATCGCTTCAATGGCCAGGGTTCCCTTTCCCGCTCAGGCTCACATGATTCAGGCTTTGGTTAATGCACTGGAGGAGGATAACTCTGAATTCTGTTCCGCGGACATGGGAACAGGAAAAAGCATTATGTCTACAGGCATTGCTCATGTAATGAGTGAGAGAAGGAAGAGGAATGGTGCGAAGAAAGGGTTTCATGTCCTGCTTTCCGCACCTGGAATTACCTTGGCCAAGTGGAAACATAAAGAGATTCTTGGAACACTTCCACACGCAAAAGTAGACATTATTCGTTCAGACAAGCAAGCATTGCATATGTATAAGAAGTTCAGAAACGGATACCGGGTGCCGCCTGGAGAAATTCACTTCACCCTAATCGGCATTGATAAGGCTAAAATGGGTGCAGAGCCACAATACGCAGGGATCTGGAAGAGAATTCAAGGAACAAAATCTGAATACGGCTGGCATTGTCCGGATTGTGGCAGGCTCCAAATGAAGAAACAATCTGGAGAATGGATTACCCTGGAATGGGGAGATATAGCTGAAGGCAAAGCGCCGGAACCAGAGGTGCTCCGTGAAGCGGCTATGAGTCATAATCTAAATCCAAATGGCCTTCCAAAAGACATGAAACTCAAATGGGTTCGTTCCAAAAAATACACGAAATGCTTTTACCGTAAAGATGGATTTCAGGAAGTAAATAAGAATAAACGCACAGCAGAATGCGGAACAAAAATGTACAGGGGAGCTGTTCGGAGCAGGGGAGAAACAAAGAAACATCCTGTGATGAACATCAGTAAGGTTTTTAAAAGAATGACGAAGGTTATCGACCTCTACATTGCCGATGAAGTGCATAAAAGTAAGGCATCCGGTTCTGGCCGGGGAGATGCATTTGCTTCCATGGTCAAGTCAGCGAAGAAATGTTTAATGCTGACAGGAACACTGGTAAACGGAAAGTCATCCTCGATTAAGGAATTATTATGGAGAACTTATCCGAAAGCTCTGCTTGATAGTGGATTTGACAATCATACAGGCGATATCCAGTGGGCAGAAAAGTTCGGGAAGCTGGAACAGATTATCCGCTATGATGAAGAGGAACAGGTAGGTCATGTTACCGTTCAAAGGAGAAAAGCGCAGCAGCCAACAGAAGCACCTGGCATCGCACCTCACATGACAGCAGAATTCCTCCTTCACAAGGCTGGATTCCTTGAACTAGGGGATATGGGCCTGCCGCTGGTTGAACTTAAGGAAATTCCTATTTTCGTTGATATGGATCCAGTTCATAAAAATGAATATGACCTCTTTCACCAGCAAATGTATGACACCTGCGCCAAGCTTTCGGCCATGGGCGTTAAGGGAGCATGGTCAAAATTCATTCCATCAACCATTATGTATGCAGACCGTCCTGATCTTGGCGCTCATATTGAAATGGGAGAAAATTTAATTATAGCTGAAGAGATTAAAGGGTACCATTCGAAGGAAAAAAGACTGGTTGAATTGGTTAAGAAAGAACTTTCCGAAGATCGGGGCATTGTGATTTACAACTGGTACACTGGAAATTATGGAATGAATCAAAGAACAAAGAAACTGCTTGCTGATCATGGTATCCACTCTGTCATCCTGGATGAGTCGAACGTAGAGAAGCGTGCTGAAATCATTCATAAAATGGAGGAAGCTGGAGAGAAAGTCATCATCACGAACATGAAAGCGGTGGAAGTGGGTCTTGATTTACTTTACTGGCCGACGATTATTAACAATCAGCTGACATATGAAGTGTCTGTATTCCGTCAATCCAATAGAAGAAACTGGAGGATTGGACAAGAGAAGGAATGCCGCTGTTATATTCTTGCTTATAATGGCACACAGCAAATGGCTCAATTTTTGAAGCTGATGAGCGGCCGCGGCCACGCACTAATGACAGAAGGGCGTTTGGATAAATCAGACCTGGCTCAGTTCTCACGGGATAGCCAATCTTCACTTGCTTCGGACCTTGCAGCGTGTTTTGCAGACAGTGATGTGGCAGATGCATGGACAGCTCTGGCAGCCAAGGACCTTGCCGATGTTGAGATGGTGGATGAAGCCAGCTTCAAGGAAGTCATATCTTCACGAATGAAAATGCTTGCCAATGAAACCCGCAGACTTTGTGGACTGCCTCCTATTGGTGAAACGGAAGAATTTGAGACAGAAGCACCTTCCCGTTCTGTGGAATGGGATAAGGTTATTGTTGGAGTAGGAGATCAGATGGACCTATTCAGTCTTGTTGATGAGCCGGCCCCTTTACCTGACTTCATAGAGTTTATTACAGAGAGCACAGGCTATGAATCATTCTTTATTGATATCCCTTTGAAGAAGCCTGAGCCGGCAGCTGCATTGGATTCTTTCTTCTTTGATATAAAAATAAAAGAAAAAGTTCCAGCATAGGTTTATTTTAGAAAAAATGGGGAAAGAGAGTAATAGAGTAACAGACACTGATAGTTCCTTCTTTCCAAAGAAACAGGCTCTCACCAAGGGTCTGTTTTTTTGTGTTTAAGAGAATGGGTGTTTGCTATAATAAAGGTAAATACGTATTGGAAGGTGGATTTTTATGAGCAAGGGACCAGGTTTTTACAGCCATGCACCTTTATACTTGTTTGACCGCCACAAAGGGTTAAACTGGGAGAATATGCGAATGCTGCTTGTCTATTTTAAAGCGTATGCTCTTGATGGGGCGAAAGGTTTTATAGATGAAGACGGCAACAAAACATCACATAAGTTCGATGAGGTTAGAATTGAGGACACATTTTTATTGCCTACTGCCATTTTGATGCTGTGGGAAAAGAAAGAAGTCAATATTGAGCACGTTCACGCTTTTGCATATTTATCTTATCTGGCTCATGTCCAAAAGTCTCATATTGTTAAAATCAATAAGAATCTTGTCAAGGATGCTACGGGTTTAAGTAAAACAAGGTTTCAAGAGGTTGTGCAAGAGCTCATTTATGACGAGCTAAGTCTTGTAAGTGCAACAAACAAGAATAACCAAGTCGAAATTCCGTGGCTTGAACCAGGGCAAATAAAACTAATGAACGAAGCTGAGCAAGACCTTAAATCTAAACAGGATGAACTGGATGAATCCAATTCCGTTGCAATCCCTTCATACTTTTTGCAGGACCACAAAGAGCTTGGATTCTCCTATCGGGAAATGGGCCTGATTGTCACTTTTGCAAGCGGATTATCCAGGGAAGAGCCTCGAACATTTAATGAAGCTGTTCAATTTGTTATTGACCATACTAATAAAGATGAAGGCCCAGATTCCTTCCAAGTAATTGCTGCCATTCGAAAAGCGGAAAAGAAGGGGATATTTGACCTGATTAAGGGTCGAGAAGGACACATCTCTATTTCCTGGAAGGGTGTAGAAGTATAAAAAACAGAACCATAAAGGTCCTGTTTTATGAAGAAGCTTTGACAAGGGACGGCAACCGGAATAGCCCGCTCTTTGTATAGTTTCTATATTTGATGTCCACCGGAACCGGTTTAATGTAAGAGATTTTGTCCGTCTCTTTTATAACCGGTTCTTTGTACATTTGTCTGCGCTGCTCTTTGGGAACCCCCAGTTCCATGATGCCCATGTAGTTACCAGCAGCATCGGATAGAACCCATCCGAACTCCTCTTTTCTCCATCCAGTTACGAAGCAGGAGTCGTACTGCCAGTTAATCACCTTCAGCCATGAATGAGACCTGTGGTTGGCTTCATACTTCGAGTTTTTCTTCTTAAGCACAATACCTTCAAGGCTCTGCTGTTTGATTAGTTCAAACATGGCAACCCCATTTCCCTCTATAAATTTCATCTTCGACAATAGGGGAGTATCTTCCGTGATCAAATCATCGAGAATATCTTTCCGATCAGTCAAAGGCATGTGCCTGACAGATTCACCATTCAGCATAAGGATATCGAAAGCAACAAAGGAAACCTTGTGCCCGCTCTTGCTGCTCATAAATCTCTGCATCATGGCTTCAAAGTCAGGTTTACCCTGTACATCTGTTACCACGATCTCCCCGTCAAGAACGGTCCCGGGAGGCAGTCCTAAGTCTTGAAGCTCGGGAAAGCGAGATGTGCACTCTGTTTTGTGCCTTGTATACATTCTCACTCTTCCTTGTAAGTCTACTGTATATAAAAAGCGGATTCCATCCAATTTCAGTTCCGCTAAATAATTGGAATCATCGAAAGGTTCATCCGCTTTATGCAAAAGCATTGGAGAAATAAACACAGAATCACCTCCATACTATACTATCAAAAACAGATGATAAATAAGCTGGTAACTTCATGGAAAAAATGGAAGTTTATCATTTTGCCATTTGGGAATTAGTATTAAAAATAACACCACACACTTACAGGGAAGGGTCGTTTCTTTAATAGAAGCGGCCTTTTTCAATTGTAATATAAATGTAACACTATCTTAATATACCTGTTACTGACAAACTCCTGGTTAGTGGTTATTTTTTCTCTACCAAACAGCTAGGAGTGTTTACATGAGGAAGAAAATAATAGGATTTGCATTATCATTAGGCATGTTATTCCCGTCAACCGCTTTGGGAGCAACGGGTTCTGATATAGTAAAGACTGGTGAAAAATATTTGGGAAGACCTTATTCATTTGGTGCTCCCCTTGGAAATACCTCGAAGTTTGATTGCTCCTCTTTCACTGCGCAAGTATTCAAGGAGAATGGAATCAAGCTTCCGAGGACAAGCCGTGAACAAGCAAAAGCAGGAAAGGCTGTTGCAATCAGCCAGCTGCGTGCAGGAGATCTGCTTTTCTATGATACGGACTATGATGGAGTTATCAACCATGTGGCGATTTATGCCTCAAAGAACAAAGTAATTCATGCAGCCGGAACAAAAGTTAGTTATTCCAATACGGCTTATTACTGGAATCCACGCTATGTTACAGCTCGACGTGTAGTAAATCCCCAGCCTGCAAACAAAGTTCAGCAAAAGAAAGTATCAGTAAAAGCACCTGCAGCAAAAGGTACCTATACAGTAGTTCGCGGGGATTCACTGTGGAAGATCAGCCAAAAACATAAAACCACTGTAACTAAAATCAAAACGGCAAACAAACTGAAATCTGATACAATCAGAGTTGGCCAAAAACTAATAATTCGCTAAAAAAAGACGGGAGAGACGATTCTTCCGTTTTTCCTTTGGGTAAAGAAACCATAGAAGACTCAGTGTTTTCTTTATCATCTTTTCAACTTGATACTACATATTTGAAGGAGAGACTATTTGTGGAGCAGGTGATAACAAGACCTAAAAACTATAAAAAATTCTGGACCCCTGAACAGGAAGAAATCCTCCTTGAATCTTATGGTATTGCCGGCATGCAATATCTAATGGATAGGCTGGGGAAGTCAGCTGATGCCATTCAAATCAAATACTATGAATTAACAGGAACAAAATCCATTCATAAGTCAGCCGGTACTTTAACAGCACGGGAAGTAGCTGATGCTCTTGGGGTTTCACACAATACACTTATTGACTGGATAAACAATGCCGACTTTCCGGCTTCCCAGAAATTTAAAATGAGGAAAGAATCAAAGCGAAGGGTCTATTCCATCGATCCTGAGAAAGTATGGAGCTGGGTAGCCAAGAATAAAAAACGAATCAATTTTGCCCATATCCAGCGCAGAGTGATACTTCCAGAACCGGCATGGGTAGAAGAAGAAGTGAAAAAGGCCCTGCAGAAACCCTTAAAACGCCCAAAGAACTGGACATTCGAAGAAGATGAACAAGCCTGGAAATGGTGGCAAGAAGGCGTGAACTTCCGTGAGATTGCAAGAAGGCTTAAGCGTCCTATATATGGAACCCAGAGAAGACTGACCGCAATAAAGAAGAGGAAGCAAGGACTTCATGAGACGAAGAGGTAATGGGGGAGAAGAAGTGAATACAAAAGTTTACATAGGCATCTTTGCAGTGCTTGCTGGTGCTTTAACCGGACTATTAGTTTACTTGTTAAGCAGTGTAAAAAATTTATTTTTTTAGAGAGACTTTTATTAAAACGGCTTTGTAGAAAAAGGACCCCGGATTTTTACTGAAATCCGGAGTCTAGATTAATAGAAAAGTACTATTTTATTTACCATATTTCTTTCTAGCTTGATCAAAGATAGATGCCAGCTCTTCTGCATGTATTTCTTCTTCATGACTTTCTTCATGGCTCTCTTCAGAATAAAGTTCCAATTCTTTAGTGTCGAGAGGGACTTTGCCATAGGTTACGCCCCTTGTTGCAAAAAGACCATCTTGCTCTACTAAGAATAGTAAGTACTCGTCTCCGTTTTTCATTTCCTGATATCCATTAACTGTGTGAATTGCGCCTTCATATTCAAAAGCCATTTCACCAACAACTATCTTTTTATTTACTTGTACTTTCTCGCTATTTCCATCGTTCTTGATAACTTCCCGGATTAAAAACTCAGATTCTGTCCATCCAGAAACAAGGGTAGGGTCTACTTTCGACTTTCTTACTTGTGTGCTAAGCTTTCCAACCTTTTTCCCGCGAACGATAATAGGGCTTTCATTCTCAAGTTCGGTTAACGAGGCAAAGCTATCTACTTTACCATGATCAGAAATAACTTTAGTGGAAGCACTTGGTTTTGGAGAACCAAAGTTATCTGCAAGTAAAAAACCACCGAAAGAAAGGGTTACTATTGAAGAGGCAACGATGATTAATTTTTTCACTATTCTTTTCCTCACTTTACTTTTATTAAGGATTAATAACGCGCAGCTATGCCAGCTTTATCGTCTGATAAAGGATAGTCTTTATCGTTAAACCCATACTGACGCATTACAGCGTTAGGGTCATTTTTTGTTTGGGTGTGACCCAATCCCAGGGCATGTCCTACTTCATGGACAATAACTTCCCGCTCACGTGTTGCACTAAGTTCGAACCATTTTTTATAAATAATTGTATTTCCTTTTGAGCCTAGAAAGTATTTTCCATATAGGTCTCCGTTATAGAAGTTTCCAAACTCAACCTTAACATCGGCACCACCAGGTAGACTGGCTCTCGTAGTGAATTCTACTTCCGGCAGAGCATCCCACTTGTTTACAGATTCAACAACCTCTGTCCATTTACCGCTGTAATTTTGAAATGTACCATCTACCCAATAATAAATATTCTTTGGATACGGTACTTTTGGACATTCACTTGTGGTGAATAGATCATAAGCTTGTGCAGAGTTCCCCACAAAAAGCGAGGATATTAGGCCAACTGAGAGTAAAGAACCAATAAGCTTTTTTTTCATTTTAATACTCCTTTTCTAAAATATGTAAATACGCTATAATATTATCAGATAATTATGAATTAGTATACAATTTTTTACAGGTTTTCCATAATTAATACAATCGTTGACAGGGGGTGACGTGTTGAAACTAAAATCCATTCTTTCTCTTATTCTTTCTCTAGGTTTATTAACTGCTTGTAATGATGAAGATAACTCAGATCAAAAAGAAAAATATGATTCTTCCATTAACGAAGTTATAGAATTAGAAAACGAAAGGCTAGAGGGTGAGGGTAGGCCGCAAATTTCCAGGAGCGAGACTGGCATCGTGGTTTACAATAAGGGTGAGCTGATATGGCTTATGTATGAACAAGATTCAAAAGAAGAAAGAGCAACATATCAAAAACAAGACAAAAGCTATGTATTGCTTCCTCAAGAAGAAGCTAACGATTTAATCGATAATTCAGAAGAGGAATATGTTGAAAACCATGGAATTAAATAGTACAAATTTGCAGGGAGCGGCAACGCTCCTTTTTTATCTCCTCTATTTAACACAACAAACCATGTGCCAAATCTTCAATAGGTTTTAAAACCCCTGTCAGCAGCTAATAAGCTTACCGATTCTCCGGCCAGGTGTAAAGACTTTTTACCCAAAAAAACCTGGAAAATGTTATAATTAAACTATTGAAAATCCGGAACAATAGGAGAGTGATAGCAAGATGAGCAAATACGAAAATCGGGGATTTATGCCAAAGCAGCGTGCCTTTCTAAAGCTTTATCTGCTAAATAAGATCAAGGAGAAAAAAGGAGGATATGGATCTCAGTTTCTTACTGACTTGCAAAAGGAGTTCAAGCAATACGGATATTCCCCAACACATACGGAGCTATATAAAACTCTCCATGAGCTGACAAGGGACGGAGCGGTGAAGAGGGAGAAGAGATTGCTTGGGGAACCAGGGGTAAACTTTCAGGAGATTATTGTCTACTCCTTAACGGATGAGGGGCAGGAGCAGCTGGAGATCCACAACAAACTCATGAAAGTCGAACTTGAAAGATGTATCGGACTATTAAATAAAGCAATACGGGATAATTACGGACCAATCAAAAAGAAAGCTTAGGGGATTCATATGACAGATGATTTTGACTTTAGCAGTTACTTAAAGCGTCTAAGGAAGGACTCCGGGCTGACAGTTCGTCAGCTGCAAGCGGAAACAGGTGTGTCTGGTGCTTACTTATCTCAATTGGAAAATGGGATACGGCGCCCATCTCCAGATATAATAAAGAAAATTCATAGCCCATTGGGTGTAAGTTACGAGCAGATGATGGAGTATGCCGGTTATCTTTCATCTGATTATCATTATCTTAAACAGCTGCCTGAAGAAAAAAGAGAAATAGCTGAAGTGTTCATTAAGTATCTTTATGACAAAGAAATGCTTAACGAAGAGGATAAGAAGAAATTAAAGGCATCTGCATATTATGTATTAGGTGACTTAGTTCAATAATAGTCTTTCTTGCGGGGGTATCTATGGAGAACATTGGCCGTTTTATTAAAAATCGAAGAGAAGAATTGGGTATGACTCAGACTGATTTAGCTGAGCATCTGGGAATCACCAAAGGTTTCATGTCTAAATTGGAGAATGGTCAAAAACCGATTAGCTTGATCAGGCTTGTTGATCGGAAATGTGCTGGGAATTGACTTCTTTGAAAGTTATGAGGAACAAGATAAGCTTCTTAGGAAGTGGATGCCGGTTATTAAAATGTATGAAGAAAGGGGAATCACTCCTGAACAGATTTTTAATATACAGTCTGTAATCCAAAAATTGAATAGCTAAAAGGTGGGGGGCTTAATGCTTTTTGGGCTTTACTTATTGAATGGTTTCCTTGTTTTGATTTCTTTTCTTGTTTTGTTAGCGGGTGGAGAAGTATTTCCTTACAACATCATCGTATTTATTGTTACGTCTTGCATTACTTATATACTTTGGAAATGGGTTTTACCGCTGCTGTTTGGAGAGAAAAGATATAAAGATTTTTTAAAAGAGTTAAAGCTACTTCGACCAGAATCACCTAAGAAAACCAATCATCCCAAGCCTCCAATTCAATATTTAATTACAGGAATTGACTATGAGGGGAAACGAATAACTCCAAGAACAGTCATCGGAACAGAAAATATATCATTCTATACATATGGGATTCAGCACGGGACGGTATGGATCATAACTGCCGGAAAACGAATGAAATATAAGGATATACACAATTAGGCTAAAATAGAGAGGGCGAAAAATGGTTAATTTTCGTTGGCACAGGAACTCTTTGGATGAAAGCTTGAAGACAACAGTTGCTGTTAACAGTTTTGACGAACTCTTTGAATTGGTTAAAAATGAGCTGTCTCCATTCACGGAAGTGAAAAAAGAAGAACTAACAATTAAATACTATGCTTATGACGAGAGAATTCCCGAAGAGACATATCTAGTGACACTCAAAGACTATGGGGTTCTCGGTATGACTAATGGAGATTTACAGCATGACAAATAAGCTAGGAGTTTATCCTAGCTAATTAGATTTTACAAGCTAGCATCTAATCAAAAAATCGAGTAAATGCAGAATCCGGTATACTGGGTTCTTTATCAGCATAACCTCGCATCAAACACATAGGGGCTTCCCCAATTAGGTAACTTGTATACTCTTCTTTAGGGTGTCTATATCCCATCCTGTGCATCCAAGCGTGAAAAAGTGAACCAGCGAGTGTACGAATAGCTTCTTCCTGTAATGGAATCGGATTCACACTAAAATCAAGGGGTACATGAAACTGCTTATTTGCATTTTCACTGAATATAGTTGAACTAGAAGTTGGGGGTAAATAGTCAATTTTTGCAATCGGGGCATTCCATGTTCCGTTCTGAATAAGAAAAGAAGTGAACGTATCCATTAAAAAATCAAGTGCTTTCTTTCCTTCATTAACCATGAATTTTCGTTCTTTGTCTAGCCAAACAGGTGTTAGATTTTTAAATGCATATTTGAGAGCACACTCAGACCACTGCGATTTGCCGGTTTCCTCTTTTTCTCTGTAATGCCTACCCCATTCAAAAATCAAAGAAGCAATTACTTCATGAATACTCGCTTCATCTAATCGAGTATCCATATCAAAAAAAATGCTTGGTGGTAAAGGTGGCAGCCCTGGTGGTTGAGGAAGTGTCATTTCTATTCTCTTATATTCAGCAAAAGGTTCAGGTTTCGGTGGCTTTTTACATGGATGTGATATTTCAACACTTGCATCTACGCAAGTGTTTATTAAGGGTATTTTTCCTTCTATTTCTATCTTGCACTTATTATCCTTCATTAAAATTTTCCTCCTTTCTTTCGTTATAAATACAATATGATTTAACTTTTCGAGTTGATTGGACAAGATGAAGATAATTTTTTCATTTTCCCCAAAAAAAAGAAGGCAAAAAGCCTTCCATTAGGGTTACCATTTTGGTAAGTTGGGTATAGAAGATTAATGGAACTTAAATTGTCCCTGACCTTCAAGAGCATTAGGCTCTTTAACGCTTAATTTAGTCTTGTCCTTTTTGTCTGTAGAAACAACTACATCAGCATCAAGATTATCCACCAAAGCATCAAAGACAGCTACAATGCCATGGTTGCCGCTTGCACCGAAAGAGATTCCGCCTCTTTTGGTTTCAATAGCGCGGTATTGTTTCCAGTAATCAATATCCAGATCCCAGTTTACTTTTCTAATAGCTTCCCAGATAACATCTTCGTCTTCGACTCCCAGAATGTATCTGCAGTAGTTTACAAACTTTGCGATAGCCTGGATTGTATAACTCTTTTCAGTGATATACTTTCCTTTTTCGTTGATATCAGCCGGTAGATTCCTAAAGATATTATCGAAGGTTTTATTTGCTGATTCCTTATAAGACTTATAATTCTTCTTGGTAATGCTGTCTCGATTATGCTTCAGCAGCTCTCTGAACATAGATTTTATGCTGGCATAAATAGATGTTAGCAAGATTGTGTTTGGATTGTTCTTTTGAATGCTCATCTTATCGTATTCGACGCCATAGTGTACCAGATACCTATTTTCTTCAGCTAATTCTCTAGCCATCCTGGAAATAGGATCTGTCTGAGCCAAGCGGATTGTAGCGGATCGCGATGGACGCTGTGCTAAATTGTTAGTGTCATGGAATAATTGCATCTCTTCTTCTTCGGAAAGGTTATTAAATATAACTATAGGGATGACCATTTCTTTAAGGTCATTCATCTGCTGAGTTAATTCCGTAATTTCTTCCTTATCTTTTGTTTTATTAATCCTGCCTTGAAGAATCCTAATCGCTTCATTAATTCCATAAAATCGATGCTGGCCATCATTTATGGAAAGTTTACTTTCCCGCGTATCTATAGCCACTTTGTGAGTAGCCTCATCGTAAAAGATATGTCCTCTGGCAGTTACCGTAATACCAGGGAAAAACCTCATTTTAGTAGGGTCTTCAACCCAATCTAATGTGTATCTACCAATTTTCCTAACTTTTCTTTGATTTAGTTCACGCTGGACATCTGGAAAGACAGTTAAAAACTTTATTAAATCCTTAAACGGAAGAACTGTTGAAAATACTTCCTTTCCAAATTGTTTCCCCTTAATTCCGCTAATTGTTGCAAAATGGTTTAGTTGTAGATCGTGATTCATTTTATTCTTTACCATTTCTTCCACTTCGTGCATTCTCTCCTCAACATACATTCCCCTAAACCTCCATATTTTGTCTTAGATGTAGATTCCAAATCAACCATCTTTACCCCTATTGTTATAGTGATAAACCAAAATATGAAAGTTTTGGGGGAAACTTAGTATTTGTTTTTAACTTATTCAAATGCCTGGTCTATTAAATCGCGATCATCGTCTTCAAACATGTGGGTATAGATTTGTGTAGTCTCCATTGATTCATGCCCCAAGGCTTTCTGAACCCCTCGTATATTCTTTGTCTTTTTAAATAGGTATGTACCAAAACTATGACGTAGACTATGGGGAGTCATGTCTTTTCCGTATGCTTTCGCATATTTCATCACCATTTTTTGAATCGTATTTTTGCTGATGGGATTTACTTTTCCGGCATACTTCGTCAAAAAGAGGGGCTCGTTCGGTCCTGAAGCGGCTTTAAAAACATTTTGTCTAATTTCTAAATAATCACGGAGATATTCCTGGGTTTGCTTTGGAAAGAAGACAATATCCTCTTTTCCTCTTTTGCGGTCCACAAGAAGCTTTCTTTCTTCTACATTTATATCCTTCAGGCGAAGACTGATTAATTCACCGACACGCAATCCACTACCCAGCAATAAAGATACGATAGCAGCATCCCTGGAACGGTTAATGTTCCAGTAAGCTCTTTGCATCTTAGATAATTCTTTAACCTCTCCATTAGATGATAACGCACCTTCTCCATATCCTACCATAATAAAATCCTGGAAGTCGGTAAGTTCCTGGTTCCGAAGGATATTACTCTTCAGCTTTTCAGCTTTTGCTTTGGCTGAGGTTTTCTTCATGGAAACTTTCGTATTCTCCATAATGTTTTTTGAAAGGTATATAGAACCCGTTTCTCGATTCGTATGGGTGTGCAGAAATTCAAATAAGTTTCGCAGGGCACTTATTTTCCGGCTGATGGTTGAATCCTTATTCTTTGTTTTGTAATAACGATTCCCTTTATTGTGGGAATCCTGCCTATTCTTCAAATAGGAGCGGTAATGGGATATATCCATTTCAATTAGACGTTCTATATCTTCTAAAGTTATCTCCATAATACTGTTTTTCCCAGGCACAATGGAATGCCACATCCATTCTAAAAAGTCCTGTATGTCTAAAGCATAGGAAAGAACAGTTGTAGGAGTTAAGGAATCCAGACTGATCTGGATGTATTCCGAAACGTAATACGGCAAAAGAGGTCGAAGCTGTTCTAACTTTTCATAGTCTTTCTCACGTTGGATCCTCATATTTTTTCACCTCAACTCTATTTTATCTGCCAAATTTTAGCGTTGCAAGAACAATCGTTCGATAAAAAATACGAGTTCTGTCCTCCTTTTTTTCCATGAAAAAAATCTTCTAATACGGATTGACATTCTAATATCTAAGGGTTGTATTGATTGAGCACCAAATCCGGATGTGGCACTACATATAGTGTCTTTCGGTTTAGTAATCAATTATTCACTCACTGCTTATGGCCAGCCCATCAGCGTGTAGATAAGGAAAAACACATCTAAGGAGGAACCGTTTTGTCTGCTAAAGTCATGAAGTTTGAAGTTAAACCCCAATTTGTAAGTGAGAGTTTCATCAATCGGCTCAGAAATCAGCAGCCGCCCGTAAATGCCATTTCAGAATTTACGTTTTACCGTACTTATTCCCGCTATGAGGAAGCATTAAAACGGAGAGAAACGTGGCTGGAAGCAGTTGTCCGTTCATCCGAATACAGCATCAGCCTGGCGATTGAACAATTGCAGCGTGTAGGTCTTTATGAAAAAGAAATTCATTTGCCGATGTTTATCGAAGAAGCTGAAGAGCTTATTGAGGCTCAATATATGCTCGAGACATTCGTATCGGGACGTACGCTTTATACTGGTGGTTCCATTGCCTCTAGGCTATATCCTCTATCCAATTTTAACTGCTCCGGTGCAGTAATGGACTCACTTAAAAAGTTCGGTGAGCTTTTTTATCTTCTAATGGTAGGAACGGGATTTGGTTTCCGCGTAACAAAAGAAGATGTAGCTAAGCTTCCGGCAATCCGACAGGATATTGAAATTGAGCACAAACCTTACGAGCCAAGACCGAAGCATATGCGTTATGAAGAATCTGTTCTTCGGTCATCTGGCGAAACAGCTACTTTGCATATTGGTGACTCGAAAGAGGGATGGAGACAATCCATTGATTTCTTCTTTGAGTTATTAACGAAGAAAGTTTATTCAAACGTAAAGAAGCTGGTGATCATTTATGATTCAATCCGTGAAAAGGGAAGCCGCTTAAAGACTTTTGGAGGAACTGCTTCCGGATGGACAAGCATGCATAACATGTTTGTGACCATTGATAAAGTGATCCATGACCAGCTGGATGAAAGAATTGCCCCAATCAAAGAAGGGAAACTTCGCCCTATTCATGTTATGGATATCTCAAATGCAATAGCCTACAATGTAGTTTCAGGTGGCGTAAGAAGGTCTGCACAGGTATGCCTTTTCGACCATGATGACAAGGAAGTTTTATTCGCTAAATATGGCCTGAACGGTCTTTACGGACATAAGGCAAAAGAAGGCTATGATAAGCTGAAGAAAATGTCCAACGATGTTCCGGAAATGGAATTCATTTTTGATGAAAATGTCGTAGATGAAGAGGGCAATCAGATTCCTTTCGTTCCTGGACGATACCACTTAGAACATCGCCGTATGTCTAATAACTCCGCTTTATACTTCAAAAAACCATCCCGCAAACAACTCAAACTAATTGTTTCCCTATTGAAATTCGAAGGAGAGCCGGGCTTCATTAATGGTGAAGAAGCTCTAAGACGCTTCCCTTGGTTTAAGACTGTGAATCCTTGTGTTGAAATTCTTCTTGATGATAGAGGTCTTTGTAACCTATCCACAATTCCAGCTATCAACCATGTTAAAGACGGGAAGCTGGACAAGGAATCCCTTTTAAAAGCTGCTCGCATTTCAGCAAGAATCGGTGTCCGCATGACAACAATCGATCTTGAACTTCCGGAATGGGATGAGATCCAGAAGAAACACCGCTTAACAGGCTGCTCTTTAACTGGATGGCAGGACATGAAGGAAGCGGTTGGAATGACAGACGAAGAAGAAAATGTACTTCTTGAAGAGCTTCGTGCTGTCACGAAAGCCGAGTCCTACCGTTATGCTGACTTCTTAATGGTGCCAAGACCTAAAAACGTTACTGCAGTTAAGCCGGAAGGCACTCAAAGCTTGCTTGCAGGCGGAGTTTCTTCAGGTCTTCATGCAGCACATAGTCCTTACTATATTCGCCGTATTCGTGTATCAGCAACTGACCCTCTTGCAATGGCAATGGAGTCAATGGGCTTCAAGCTGGAGAATGAAGTTGGCCAAGGAATCACCTATACTGATCCTGCAACTGGAGAGGTAGTAACAACGGCTGTTTCCACGAAAGTAGCTTCTTTCTATATTAAATCCCCATCTAAGCGCACGAAGGACGACCTGACTGTTGAAGAACAGTTTGATACGTACTTCCGCTTCCAGAAGCATTACACGGATCAGAACACTTCCAATACAATTACTGTTAAACCTCATGAGTGGGATACAGTTGAGGAAATCCTTTGGAACCGGTGGGATGAAATGCTTGCTGTCTCTTTCTTATCCTTGGACGGCGGAACCTATCAATTAGCGCCGCTTGAATCAATTACTGAAAAGCAATACAACGAGTTCTCGGAAAATCTTCCGGTATTTGACCCAGAAGTATTGGAGCGTTTTGATACCCGTGAAGACTTTGACCTTGAAGACGCAGCAGCATGTGAAGGTGGAGCTTGCCCGATCCGATAAGGATTGGGTATCCCGCCAAGCAATAATGGGGGAAGAGCAATGAAAGCATTAGAGACGAAACCAGAGGGCATGTCCCTGGAAGAGTTTATCAATCTGAGAATGTTTTTTGGCTTATGCAGGTAATAAAATGAGTTACCTAAAAGAGAAAGAAGAAATTATCGGCACCAAGGTTTATGCTTACTGGAACCTTCATAAAAAAATATGGAGCCTTTCAGATGGCAGGCATGTCCTTTATTATGCAAGGAACTTTTCAATGGACCAGGTGGAACTGCGCGTCAGGGAAGGCGGATACCAAAAAGCCCTTCACGAGGGAAGAAAGAATGTCCATGCCTTTGCCATTGGAACTGTCACATCAATAGATGATCTTGTCCCGGAAACAACCCGGGTCATAAGCTATAATCACCAAAAAGGCTGCCACTTTTATGATAAGTCTACAGGTGAAGCAATCAATAAATTAGAAAGGTGCTATGGAGGGGAGAAGGTTCTTCTGGCATAACAGGGGCTAACGCCCCTTCCGTTTTTGATCCCTTAAGTAAAGGGGTCTTTTTTATTGTGAATTTTTCACTTAATTACATAGGAGATTTACTCTATTAATAGTAAAATAGTCTCATATGCAGATAAAGAGGAGGAAAAGAAAAATGATGGTATTTACAAGGAAATGTAATGTTTGCAATGAAGGTGAAGAGATAAGCAAGGAACAGATCAAGAAAGTATTAGCGGTTAGAATAAATGGATGGCTAGAGGCAGGATATCTTTCAAATGAGGAGGCTGTTCATAAATCAGTTGAAGAATTAACCAATTATGTATGTGAAAAATGTGACTATCCTAAAGAAGAACCATCTCAACTAAATAAAGAGTATTGGGATACATATTTTAAGAACAATCCAGGAGACATGTGATAGTCAACCACGATTATGCCTAATGAAATTTCCCCTTGACGTTATGGATGAAAGGCTTATATTAAGCAAAGCCAATAACAGAAAAGGGGTTATTCCAATGATAATCAAACAGGAAGATCTAATGGCCATTGTCAATCTGGCCGTATATAAAGAAAGAATCCGTCAAAACAGCAAATGGGGAATCCAGCGTCATCCCATCGGTACCTGGCTTGCTATATTGGGTGAAGAATTTGGAGAGGTTTGTCAGGCGGCTCAAAGTGAAATGTTCCTGGAAAGCGTGAAGGAAACAGATGCAGAAGACCTTTACGAGGAATGTATTCATGTGGCAGCAGTTGCTTCCGCAATAGCCGAGCAGATCCTTGAAGAGAAAATGAAGAAAGAGCAAAAGAAACCCGCTTAGTCTGGAAATGATTACCGAACCCTATGAGAAGGGTATATTTCATTGAACCAATTTCGGTAAGGGAAATAATGCTATTCTAGTATTTCTTCGGCCGTAAGTTTTATATAATGAAGATATGGAATTCTAGCGGGAGGTAGAAGATATGCCAGACTCAGCTAAACGTAAAAAAAACAGAGAAGAGTTCATAAATCATATAGAAGCTCTTACAAGGAATTGGCTAATAACTGGACAAGAAGACGAACTGTCTACGGAGCAAATTGTTGACGGGGTAGTGTTCTCCGTACTGAATGCCATTGACCAGGATTACAGGCTTTATCCTGATGAAAAAAGAAATCTTAATATAGCAGGCAGCCTTCATGAAGAATGGGCCGGAAGATGCAAAAATCATTTTAATTACGAAAACTAACTGTATCTCTTGAGAAGTTTGGTTATAATGGAGATACAGCAAGTCGGTAAAGGGCAGCGGCCATCCCTTTTAGAAAGGGGGTGACGCTGGTGATTACAATAGCAGACGCACTAGGGCTGATGATAGCATTCGCTTCCCTCATCGTTGCAGTAATCGCGGTTACGAAAGGAAAAGAGTAACCCCCTCTTACCCCCGACCAAGGCGTTAAGATAGTGGTTACTCTTTTTTTGAGCTAACAGTCAACTTTATCGCTACAAGTCGCTGCTCTTTATGCAGTTTGCTGTGTCGAAAGGTCACTGGTTCCCGCCAGTGGCCTTTTTTTATTGTGTCTTGTTATATCTCTATTATACCCACACTTTGTGAAATAAACAATAATTCTAACAATATAAGCTGATAATGCCGCTGCAATAATTATGGGTTTCGAGGATTAAAGCTTCCTCTTCTTCCAAACGTATAACGATCACCCCAGGGGAGGCTTTTAAGGTTGCTTTTGACTTCTTCAACACACCTGTCACAATAAAGTTCCACTTGTTCCTTCCCGGTTTCATAGAGGGGGGTCATTTCTTTTTGGGGAACCCACTTGGCGCAATATAGACACATGTTTCTTTTTTCGTTCATCATATTAATCATTATATACTAAAAGGAGTGTTTCATAATGGAAAATACTTTGCCGACTCAAGATATTTGCGTTTATGCTTTTAAAAACAACAAATGGATTAAAAGAAGAAGACTAGATTCAGTGACTGTTTCACAGCAATATGAAATTGCTGATCTTTTGGAAAAGAAATATGGAAGCAAGCACTTCTTCTTCCCTAAAGAAATTAATCCGGAGGAATACCCGCTCATCCTTGACATGGAGACGATATTGTTGGAACGCACACAGTCGTATCGAAATGATTTTTATTTGCATGACATTCATGCTTATTTTACAAAAGGCAAAAATGCTTTATGGATGCTTAGAAATACTGGAACCGATTTTCTGCCCCTCGATAGATTAGAAAAGGATTTTGAGACCTATTACAGGGAGCTGATAGGCGTAAATAGTTCCTATTATGTAATTGACGACAATAAGCTCATTAAAATAAATAGAGAAAAGGCGGTAAGGTTGCTTTTGCTGCATCTGGAAAAAGCAGCTTAAAGATATCTAGCTTTGCCATACTTTTTTTGCGCCCATAAAAAAACAGCAGTAGCAAACTTGGCAAAAAGAAAGACAATAATATAACTGATAAAAAGGTAAAGATAATTAGCTTTTCCTTGTAATTCGAATATGCCCAAGGATACAAGCATGGGCTTAAATACAAACGACATAATTGCAGCAGCTAATAAACTATATAAATAAAAATTCTTCTGATGATTTAAGGTCCACTGGTAGATAAGCATGAAAATCACAGGGACTAGGCTGGAATCTAAAGCTAAACCAGGGATGTGTGGTATCAATGGAATAGGGTAATTCCAATACCCCAGATTCCTCCCCAGTAAATCATGATAGCCAAACATGATATGGATGCTGTATCCATAAAAACCGACTAGGAAAATTTTTTCTTTATCAATTTTAAAAAATAAAATAATCAGGGGGGCGATGAGGAATGCTGCCATTAACCAGTATTCGAATGATGTGTATAGCTCGTATTGCTTCCAATATTCAGTTAAGGCTAGGTGACTGTCACGTTGCATCCCCATTATTTCTTGAAAGTCCTCTATTCGCTCTTTGTTCACACCCATCACCTCTTGTGTGTATTATTTGTATTTTCTCCCATGTTTGAGGATATATGCCGATTGGATAATAATCCTTCGCAAAAATACACTCATTGACAGGTTTATTAATGTTGTAAGTGGGTATATGTTATCAAGTTAAGCTACTTTTTCTGGTAGCATTCTAAAGGGGAGGTATCGGCAATTTGAATAAAATACAGCTAGAGGAACTCAGAAAAAAAATACATAAAGAGATCATGGATGAAATGCTTAGATATCTCGAAGAAACCGGTCAAAAAAATGATGAAAACAATACTGAATTTGGAAAAGGGTTCTCCTTTGCTATGGGTGCGGCATGTGGCATCGTAACAAGAGTGATCAGTCAAGAAAAGAAGGAGCCTGATGAACCTTCCTTTCACTTTCAAATCTGGTCAGAAGGTTTCGAGACAAACGGCGAAAAAGGACAAGCCACTCTCCATGGGGTCGGCTTTGGAAAAGACTTCAAAGAAGCCTGTCAATATTACGCCAGACATAACCCGGTATTTGAAAAGAACTTTGATTCTGACCGCATGACATACTGGGGATGCCGCTTATTTGACAATGAGGAAGATGCCAGGAGGACATTTGGATGAAGATAGGGGAAGGCTGGTTTTGGTCAAATAATTTTTTTCACTGGCAAAAGCGCAAAGAAAAAGTGTATTGCTATGTGACTCCCATTTTGGGCGGAGTAAAAGCTCAGCTCTATATGACGGGCACAGCCTCCTTCTGCGAATTGGAAGCCCGAACCGATGATAGCTCTCATGCCGGCCTGTATAAAATGATGGCACTTGCTGAAAGCTGGCTTGAAATGTATAGCGAGGGTGAGCTCGATAAGATTCACCAGGATAAGTACTCTATACATAATCCGAATGGGGTTTGGAAGTTTGATACTGAAAAGAAGGAGTGGTGGATCTGATGGATGCATTCGCACAAAATCTTAGAAAATATCGCACAGAAAAAAATCTTTCGATGCAGGAGCTAGCTGATAAACTGTCTTTAGCAAGTAAGAGCGCCATTTCTTTATACGAAACGGGGAAAAGGCAGCCAACATTTGAAACTCTTATAAGAATATCGAATGTTTTAGAAGTTTCTGTAGACGATTTGTTTTATAGTGATAATCCAGAAAGGCTGCATCTAGATGATTATCGAAATGAGGCAGGTTTATTAGATATAGAATCCATTATTCGAACTGAGGGGATTAAATACAAAGATATGGTCTTAAATGAAGACCAAAAGGATGTAGCCATTGGAATGCTGCGTGTACTGGCTGATGCTAGGGAAAGAGGAGTATTGAATGACTAGACCATGATCAGCAATGCCCTTCCTGACCTTATGTTAAGTTTGAACAGAAAACAATGCATTGAAAAAAGCCACCCGGCCAAGGGTGGCTTTACTCACATCATTAGGAGTTCTGATTACTCGAACCTTAGCAACTCAACAGACCATTACGAGCTATTACATGATGAACATTGATCTACAACTTTGAAATCCGGAACAATGTGTGAAAAGTCGCTCATAGGGCGCTTTAGATCCCATTTAGGTTTCAACTGATGACATCACCTCCTTCAAAAGACGAGGGGTGCCGGCTCTACGAACCGGCCCCATCAATTGGCGGCGAGAAGCATCCTTTCACCACCTCGCAAAAGACGGCGAAAATAACACCCTTGCCTAATTCGACCCATAATTCTGGAGTAAGGTTTAATTCCAGATGCCCTCCTATCCCTAGGTAGACTAAAACCAGAATACTTACTCCAAATCTGTTCCACAAGTTACTAATAATTTTTTTCATCAGAATTCCTCCTAAAGTGTGAGTTTTTTTGCCTGTACAACCCACACAGGAGGCGGGCGTGCAAGCCCGTATAAGTAAATTTTAGCATATAAAACTATCAATTTAATAGAAGGGGAGGGAAATATTTGAAAGAAAAAGAGAATATGGAGAAAAAGAGAGTAATTCAAGTAAGGGATATGGGATTCAGTGTGAGTAAGAAAAATGAAATGGTTATAAATATGTTAAATAATCAAAAGGTGGGAAGGAGAGATAAGTATGACCAAAAGAGCGTTAAAGGAGGGAAGAAGGAGAAGGATTAATGTCATTTCTTTTAGGGTAAAGGAGCAAAAAACATACATGAAAAAGGAACACGGATGGCTTAGCCGTGTTCCTGCAAATAAGGAGAAAGAAATATAGTGAGTGGTCATCCATCTCCTTCTACCCGCATGCCAAGTGGGATAAACCTCTATTGACGAGAATTTTAAATAATTCTCGTTTTTTTTATTTCGTATTGTTATTTCCTTGTCCGCTGCTCAATAAAGTAAGAATAAAAGAAAGGGAGGCTGTTTTTATGTCCATTGATATAATTGGATTCTTTTTACTCCTGCTGCTAAGTGTCTTGTTTCTATCAACTGGAACTAAAGCACCTGCAGGAAGAGAATATCTCTCCAGACGCGAATATGAGGAATACGAGGAGTATGAAGAGTATGAAGCGGATGATGAATACGATGAGGATGACGATGATGAAGAAGAGTACGAGGAAGAATATGAAGAAGTAGATGAAGACGAGCTAGATGATCAAGGACACCACAAGTACAAAGTGAAGAATGGCAGAGCTCGAAGAATTAATAAGATCTCTTAGAAACGAAAAAGGCCGCTGTTTCCGCAGCGGCTTTTTTCTGAACTAAGTTCAAGAAGGTCATATATAACTTTCCGTATATTTCCGAAATACCCATTTCTAAATAAATTAAACCGAAAGAAGGAATAAATAATGGAAAATATTTTTGGTGATTATATTTCAATTTATACAAGGGCAGAAGCACTTGCAGATGGTGAACTGGTGGATGTTACTTCTACAGCTAGGGAGGCTGGATTTAAGTTTCCTGTAGCAGTAACTAGGTCTGTCTGGGATGGAATAGTAAAGCCGGACAAAACAGCAGAGAATCGTGGAGAATCAGAGAGCGGGCGTTTATGGGATATCCTATTCATGCTGCTTGTTGCGATCAAAAGGGGACAGGGAGACACCAGCATGGTCAAATACAAAGTAATTGCCACTCACAAAGGCAGGCATAAGACCCATGAGCTTGTTGCTGTAATTGGACCTGGTGATACACCTGAACCAGTTTTGACAATTATGCTGCCGGGTGAAGATTGATTTCGGATGAAGACGGGGCACTTGCTCCGTCTATTTTACTTATAAGGAGAGATAAGGAATGGATGCTGCGCAAATCGTAACAAACCGCTTAATCGAAAAATTGGAAGAAGGAGTCATCCCTTGGAGAATGCCTTGGAATGGAACAGGTGTTGCCAGAAGGTGGGTTGTAGATAAACCTTACAGAGGTCTGAACGCTATGATACTTCCACCCGGGGAATATGCAAGCTTGAAACAGATTAAGGAAGCTGGGGGTAGAGTAAAGAAGGAAGAACTTAAAAAATGGTACATGAGTGTGTACTGGCACTGGTTTAAAGTAAAGGTTGGCGATGCTGGGGTCGAAGATGGTTCGGATGATGAAGCAAATTACAAAAAAATGGCTAAGCCATATTATTACAGGGTATATGAGATTAATAAGCAGTGCGAAGGTCTTGCAAGCAAAGTTGATCAAACTGAGAAGCTGGACTTCAATCCTGTAGAAGAGGCAGAAAAGCTGCTTTCCGCCTACAAGGATAAACCCCGGATTCAGTACGGCCCTGGTGGAGCTTACTACATGGCAATCTTTGATTTTATCAATATGCCAAAAAAGGAGGATTTCCATTCAGTAGAAGAATTTTATTCTACGATTTTTCATGAGCTTGTGCACAGTACAGGTTCCATTTCGAGGCTGAAACGGGAAGGGGTAGTAGACCCCACCAAATTTGGCAGTGAAAAATATGCGAAGGAAGAATTGGTAGCGGAGATGGGTGCTTCCATGCTTTGTGTGATGGCGGGACTTGATACCACCGATCTCCAAGATAACAGCGCAAGCTATATCAATGGATGGCTGCAGAAATTAAAAGGGGATAAGAAATTCATCTTTTCAGCCGCTTCACAGGCTCAAGCAGCTGTAGACTATATGACTGGTGTATCACATGAGGAAGAGCCAGTACCTGAAGAACCTGCTGCTGATAAAGAAAAAGAGCTGGTGCCTGCTTAATTCACCAGCTTTTTTACAATTTTAATAAAATGATCAGGGAGGAAGTTTTAATGTTTGAACTGGATTTATTTTTGAAGGAAGCAAAAAATGAAGGCTTGGTAATTAAGCGAGCAGCAACTGAAGGGCCAGGCGACTTTCTACAGATAGATTTTGACCATCCGCATGTCCGATACATCAAGGTGCACCCCGAAACGAGAGAAGGAGACACCATCAACATTTACTGCGGAAAAAGTGAAGTGCGCACTCACACATTCAAAAATTATAAGTATTTGGCAGAGACTCTTCATAAAGCCATGATTGTTCAGGTGCACATAAGAGGGACCTATAAAAAAGATGAGGAGCCAACATTCTATTACTTTAATGATATTACAGAAGAACAAAAACACAACATTTCCAAAGAGGAAGTATTGGATTTAGCAAGAAGAGATTTCAAGAACGGGTTGCTGATATCTTATCCAAGCGGAGAATTGAGCTTGGATGAATTCATTTAAGTCCGCATACAAATGAAAGCCTTTTAGCTTTACGGTCATTCAAACAATATATACAATTAATAGAAGCGATTAGTGTTTTCGGGAGTGAGTCTATGTCAAAGGAAGTTTACATCAGACTGCGGGATGGGGATAAGGAATCTGAAATGAAAGTGGATTCAATCAATCCAGAACATCAGCTGGCCTTAATGGACGGGGTTTTTAAATTCTTTAACCTAGATGTCGATTTTAAGGAACTAGCTGATATCTATCATCGCAGCGGGAAGGCATACAAGGAATTCTATGAACATATGGATTCTGAATCAGATTATCATAAAGAAATAGAAAAAGAACCCAGAAGGGCAGTTGCCAAAACCGCTTCTGGACTTACAAAGGAAAAATTTGAAGCAGCTTATAAAGATTCAGCGGAAGATGAAGAGCTGCCTGATAATCAGGAACAACCAAAAGAGCTGGAAGAGGAATCCGAGCCGGTGAATGGATTTCACTCAGCTTATGATCCCAAAAATACACACTATTTTGAAACCGGGATTAAGTTTGACAGTTTAAATAAGCCGCTTTATAAGTGCCGGTACAGATGCCCTAGCTGTAACGACGAATCAAACCATTATATAAAAAAGGGTACGCAACACGTTAGATGCTGGAAGTGTCAAAGAATGCTGAAGGTTAATCCGGCAACTGTTCATGGAGAACCGGACAAATCAAAGAATCCAGAGATGTACCGTGATCAATTTGGTAACTTTTATATTGCAGGAGCTTTTGTACCTGATGTGAAAACACTTGCGGAGGCTGAAATGGAACAGGAAAGCGAAGATGATTCAGCAATAGAATAGTAGGGGTGACAGGTTCATGACAACGATGATTGCTAGAGAAGATATCGCTCCCGAGTACAAATCACTGCAGGCGGAGTGGAAGGAAAAGGACAGGGAGCTGCTGCTTGTCGGCAGGCTTGCCTACTGGACTTTTTGGATTAGTAAATTTGCAGAAAAAGAAGAAAGTGATGAGGAGAAGGGGAAGCTTTTTCGACTAAAAGCAAACGCACTGGCTTTATTGGCCAGAAGTGAATATACGCAGATCCGCAAATACATACCTAAACACCATTCGAAGATCTGCTTCTTTCATTATTTAAAAATGAAAAAGGGTACCTTGAACACTCACTTATTCTTAGAGAAGAATGTAAAGACATTGGCCAAGTGCCGAAAATGCAAAAAGCTCAAAGAAATAGAGCACTACTTCAGCTTATATTCCATTGCTATTCTCGATGAAAAGGCTGATGTAGTAGGGAGAAAACCCCTCTTCATTTTATACTCACCATATCCTATATTAAAAGAACGTTTGCCCGAACTTGAGGGGCTGGAGGATGTCAAAAAGTACAATGGCCATGAGCTTGCTACGATAGGGAAAGGGAAGAGGGCTCATGACAGCATGCTTACGGCATTTAAAAAGGAAACGGTGCTGCGTTATTACTTGAAAAACTTTGAGCAATTAAACCAATATTTAAGCGAGAGGGATTGATGTCCCTCTCGACATCTTTCAACAATAAGCGATTTTGGTTGAAAGAGTTAACATAATCATATTATGCTCTACTTCGATTGTTGATTGCCCTTAAAAAATCCATGTTGTATAATTATGGTAGTTTTACAGAGGTAACCACGAGTAACCTACACAGGCTTTGGTCGGCAGGGGTGGGTTACTTTTTTTGTATAGAATTAGCGACAGGAGGAGAATTATGAAGAGCTTAATGGAGAAATCCAGGGTATTTGCCCAGGAAGGTATCGAAACAAGCTATTTTATACTGCCGGAAGAAAACATAAAAAAGTGCATATTTCTTGGGGGCGAAATTGGAATTAAAAAGGGTGATCTTCTCTATCCAAATAAATGGACTTGCCATGAGCATACACTTATTGAACAGGATCAATTTGATTTCGAGGATTATGAATTGATTTTCTCTCCTGAAAAGTGGGCCGCAATCGATGTCCAGAAAGCCCTGGAAGGATACATTAGTATGCAAATTGATAAAGAGTTTAAAAGTTTGCTGCTTTTAAACGAGCTCCCGCAAGAATGCGAATCTCCTCTTAAGCAAGCTCTCTCGGAATATGCATACGGCAGTAAAGATGTTTGTCGGGTTGAGGCATTTTTATACGGAGATAATCAGAGCATTATTTTAGATTCCCAAGCAACAGAGCATGACATTACTTATGAGTATACAAATGAGTTTAATAATAAAATAGTTACGGATAGGTATACAAACCCTAGAAATAATAATGCTTTATTTAAGTTGGCAGATAAAGAACAGAACTCCATGGCTTTTAGAAATGAAGGCACTTGGTATGTTAGTAGCCGCGATGAAACAAGGAGTTTTACAATCTTAAAAGAGATCTATGATATTGAAGACATGATACAGTTCACTCCTTTTGTTAAGGAAGAAGTTTAGGTGCAAACCCTCGAATTAACGGGGGTTTTTTCTGCATTTGGACAATTGTACAAGCAATCAATTTGATAATTAATAGACTGTTCATATAAGGATAGGAGGGTTATTTATGGACAAAAATAAATCTTTGCTATTTGAAAAGGCAGCCATAAAATTAATTGATTGTTTGTTTTGTAAAAAACCGCCGCCAGCACCGCCAAAAGATTGCTGCGACCAAGTAGTAACTTCTGGATTCCTGGCTTATGCTTCCGGTGAGCAGGAAGTTGAAAACGGAGAGCAAAAAGTTCTGTTCCCAGACGAAAGTATTAATCTCGGTCTTGGATATGATAGGTTGGCATCTACTTTTACGATACCTGTTGATCGTTCGGGATTATACAATATTGCTGTTACAATTGATTTTACGGCCATTGAATCGTTTGGTTGTGAAGCCTTCCAAATTATGATTAAGGTAGACGGTAGTACAGTAAATTCAATAATACCATTCCCTTATTGTACAAATAATGGTGAAGAGTATTCGGCTACGACATCTATAAATATATATCTGACTGAAGGAGAACAGGTCGAGATTTTTATTAATTCACCAGGTGGCCGTGTCAATAATTCAGACGAAAAAAAGAGCTCTTTTTCTATGGCAAGGTTTCCTTCGCCACCGCATTTACTTTAAAAAGAGGATGTTTCTTAGTTCTTCAGATAAGATTTTCTATTAAAAATGCTATATTAGAATTATGGATAGGAAGTATTATGTTTACTGGTATCGTGCTGAGCGGGAAGGATATGTTTTCTATTGTGGAAAGAAAATTAAAATAAAGAAAAATCAGGTCTATTATGTCGGAAAAGGCACAGGCAACAGAGCATTTTCGAAAGACCGAAATGTAGAAACTAATTTATTGATTCGGCTGTTTGGATGTAAGGTTGAAATAGTAAAAGATGGTCTCACCAACCAAGAAGCACTTGACGTTGAAATGAGTGTAATTGGCTATTTCGGCAGCGAAGGTATTCCATTAACCAACCGGACTCTTTATAAGAATTCAAAACTAATGGATTACTTTGGTAGCTGGGATGCATATTTCAATTGGATGTATGATAATTATGGAAATTTCTTTGAAGAAATAAAGGAAGAATAAATATCAAATATAAGGCCCTTAATAGGGGCTTTTTTCTTTTAGCTAAACTGTTACTAACTCTTTCAACTAAATTAGTATTATGTTGAAAGAGTTATATGACACTATAGACTCCCCTATTTCTCGGACATTAACAAAAAATGACTTACGACCCATTATTTTTGTGGTACTATGTTAATAGAAAATTACTATTTATTGGAGAGGATCACCTATGAATCTTAAGCATCTCTTTTTCATTATTTTATCCGCATTAATCTTATCTGCCTGCAGCGACAATGCTGAAGAAACAGATGCCAAACCCGAGGCAAAAAAAGAAACTGCTGAGGCTACCTTATCTAAAGAAGAACAAGCTGAAGCTGTAGAGGAAATTGTGGAAGCGACTGAATCCCTTAGCAAGATGTCTGCTGATGATCACGAATTTCAAAACGCGGTGAGTGCATGTCATGGAACCATGATAGACAGCGTTACCACATACAATGATGCATTATCCCAGAATGGTGACGATTATAATATTGACCAGGAAAAAGTTCAAGAAAGCCTCTCCCTTGCTGAGGAAGCCCACCAATGTCTCTTGGATCACTTTGATGACGCTTCGGGGGTTGTGGCTTTTGAAAAATCATTAGAGGCATTTACTCCTTTAATGACTGAATTTATTTTCTTTAAAAATGAAATACAGTTATTTATTGATAAACAGGATTTTGATACCTATATTAGCACTGGCAGCCGTGGAGTAAAGATTGTCGATCTTTATGAGGTGTTTGGAGAGGTTTATGTAGCAGAAGCTAAAGCGGTCGGACTTGTTGAATAACTGTGTTATTATACATAGGTTAATAAATTTCTGAAGGTGAACAAAATGACTGAACAACCAGAATATGATTTTGACAAAGTTTATGACTACAAAGACTTCCCTGATAAAGCGAGCGGGCGTTGCGATAATTGCGGAAAAGCCCATTTTAAAAGTTCCGTTAAAAACTATGTTTTCATCAGAGAATGCAGCAATTGCGGGCTTAAGAAAAGCATATAAAAAAGCGAATAAATTAAATTTATCAAGGGTAATGACATAGTAATAAAGAATAGTGAGGTGATCGCTATGAATGTTATTACCGTTGATAAAGCCATTGTTCTTAACAAGGAAACTGTCGATGATATCCTGGCTTCTTATTACCAGGATGCTGTAGACTTTGCACAGGATCGTGACATGGCTGGTTTTTTTTATTGCTTTGGTATTGTCCGGACCTTATTGGAATTGAGCGGAAGAGAATACACTCAGGACTCCCATCATGTAGCTCTGAAACGAATTGGAAGCAAAGTATTTAGTACGGAATTTACAAATATGTAAATATGAAAACGGCCCCCAATCGGAGAGCCGTTTTTCTATTTTAATGTATGAGTTCGTTTGACCCACACGTTTCTTTCGTTATTTGATGGAGCAGATCATAATCCTTTAAGTTTTTCTCCCATTGGCGATAATGCTTTGAACATAATCCGCGAGCATGATGTGGGCTATGGCAATCCTTAACGCCACAAAGCTTTATCACTTTGGGTAAATGAGGCGAACCTTTGGTCCTGTAATTCGAATAATGATAATCGCAATATCCATTGGTTTTATGTGGTTTATCACAATTAACTGCCAAACAGCTTTTTATACTCTCCCTTTCAATGCTGTTGATATTTAAAGAACCATTTCTTCTTAACCTGGCGTAATGCTTATCGCACAAACCTTTGCTCTTTATTGGATTGCAGCAGTCTTCAACTATACATTCTCCTTCTCTGGACATCCTTTGCCATTTGCGGGCTTTTTTCTTTTTCCCTGTCTTCTCTTGGGCTTTCTTGATATTGTCGATATAGAGAGGATCATTGTATTTCCTATAACTGTTGTAATGGCGCTTACAGTATCCTCGCGCCTCGTGTTTTGCTCCACAACCGTCAATACTGCAAGTCTTCATTTCTTCACACTCGCTCTCGTTGATTCTGCCTCGGATGCCCCCTCTTCCATGTTTATTTCAACCAATTTTCTAAAACGTTTTTCATCAAAATGCGGAAGGTTTTTAGTCTTCCATTTACTCGTATCGAGGGTTATACCGAATAGCATATTTTCCTTATCCCAGCATATAACTCCAAGGTCTTCGAGCTTTTGAAGTTCAGCTTTTATTTTAGTTGGACCAACACCGCATTGCTCAAAATCCTTTAGCCGAGGAATATGTATCTTTATTTTCCCAGTCAATATAGTAAAAGACAGTAAAAAAGCCATGATGTTAGCTTGCCTTTTCGTAAAGTCCTTCGCACAATAAAAAGTTAACCATTGTATTGCCAATCTTTCTTTTTCAGAGCGAGTCTTGCCGCACCTGGATTCGCACACAGAAATACCCCCTTAAAGCCGCTACACCTCTATTTGCAACTTCTTTGATGTAATATGACTAAAGCTCTATCTTTCTATATTTTTTATAGGCCTTGTCCTTTTGTAAGTTAATGCATATAGACTAAAGAACTTGCCATTTTGGTAATTTTGACCCCAAAAATAAAAGAGGTACCTACCGGCTGGCAAGTACGACTCAGGAATTATTTTATTTTTTTGGCTTTTATTGGTTTACAGACTTACCAAAATGGGAAGTAGAATTATACCGCTCATTTGATTTCTTTTTCATTAACCAGGCAAGCTGGTACGCTTCAAATAAAAAGCGATAATCTACATAGTCTGCAAAGGATTTGAAGCTTCTGTAGCGCTCCAAGCCTGCACTCTGGTATTCGTCTGCATACTTTGTTAGTAATTCATCTGTTAAAACCAGCATGGATTCACTTCCCCTTTTTCAGTGCAGCTTTCTTTTTTGAAATATCCATAAACAAATGAGCTGGCCGGACGGCCTTAAAAACTTCATCATATTGGTCAAAGTCTTCACCAAATAGTTCTAATAAATTCCTGTGTCCTTCGCCCAGCTGCTGGTGAAAATCGCTCATTCCTTTTGCGCCTGACATACCTTTGCCTATCATTTCACTGAGTTCAAAGAAGTCATAATGGCGATACATATGGGAATTGATAAAGTAGGAATTCAGGACAAGTTCCAACTTTGGCTCTTTGAATTGCCCCTTTGGTGCAATGTAGCTGGCATCCATTTGCCGGTCCTTATATGAGATCCTTACAATCCATTTATCAAAGTCCAGGTCTTTGCGAAAATAAGGAAACTCTCGGTCCATGCGCTTAAATTTAAAGCTTATTGGACGCATAAGCTTTTGAGCTTCTTTTTTTAGTGCCGGATTCACTACACTCTCTCCTCTTCAAGAAACATTTCATCGATGTCTTTTCCCGTCTTTAGCTGACTCTCCCTAAGTAGGTCTTGAGATTCGTGGGTGTAATAGTTTTTCCATCGTTCTTCGATTTCACCAAACATTTCTTTAATACCATACATTGTTGGGTACTTTACTATGTACTCCCTAAAACATGTAACAAAATTTGGCGCTTCTACTAAAATCTCTTTCGGATAAACACCTAAATGGTTGTCCTCAATATAGGAGATCAAAAATGTTTTCATAAAAATAGCTCCTCCTTTCCTTCCAAATTTGTAACCGGTTTCCAATGTTTCATACCCTTTATTCGACATTTCAAACGTTTTTACCGTGAAAATAGTGTTAAATATCTAAAAAGTCTCAATTGTAATGACGAACATTGTCACAAGATTAATGGTCGTAGCAAATGCGAATAGCAGACCCATCTGCAGCCTATCCTTCTTAAGCTGTTTTGGAGAAGGAATGAAGGCTTTCATGCCGGTTACCTTTTCAAATGCCGCTAGATTATCCTTCATCTCGTCATAGCTACTTTCATATTCCTTCTGTTTTAAAGACATTCTCCGATCTGCGTTAAACCAATAGATGGCCAAATAAATTGTTAGTGTTATACTAAAGAGCAACCTTCCCATATCTAACCAAGAAAGCATTCTTGACGATATGTAAAAGCTTGCTATATGTGCGGCTATTGTATAGCCAATATAGGAGAAGCATAGCACTAATAACCAATAAGAAGCTGGGTTTTGCTCTTTCAGATTTTTCATTCCAATTTTTAAAGAATTACCTTTCCCCATTCGTTTCCTCTGCCACCCTCTCAAGTTCTTTTTGGAAGCAGCAAGTACATGTCCAGGGAACTTCAGCGTGCCGGGCTATTATCCGCTTGTTGTTTATTGCCATGTGGACCGGCTTCAAAAATAGCACCTGCTGTTCCTCCTGGCAAAAGTCACACTTTTTTGCCGTACTTAATTCTCGTACAATTTTATTCTCTGTTGTAGGCATTCTTGTTCCCCCTTACAAAACAATAACCGAACACGTGTTCTATTATAACAAAGAATTCCCCTAAAAAAATATATTTATTTTTTTATTTGCATTGACAATGCCATTTCTAATGGTTTTTATAACAAAGTAAGTTACCTCCCACAGAACAACTCTTTCCTTTCCCAAGGAAAGATGATCTGCAAATATCCCTCGCATTTTCCCTCTTAAAAAGAAGGCAGCCACCCCGGCTGTCTTTTTTATTATCCCAAAGGAGAGATACATATGGAAGTACAGCAGATATTTCAACTCCATGACCCGCAGGTTTTTGGACCATGGATTCAGACACATGATTGTGACCAGGAAGGTGCCAGGCTTGCTGACCGGCATTACTCGAGGCAGACGGTAGGAGCTGCTCGGTTTACACGCCCTGGTAAAAATCTCGTATTAAAATTACCTCAAGGCAATGCTATCTGGGCAAGCTGGTATAACAGCCCTTATCGAAAAGATAAGAGAAACTGTTACGAATGTACGATCTTCCGTAACGAATCGGATTATTTAAGCAGCTATTTAATTGCCTATGCCTGTTTGGCCACCTTTGATTATTTTGGACCTATTGAAGACGGAATTCTAACCTATGTGGATGAACATTCAGTAGGCTCCAAAAATGCGGGATTCTGTTTTGAGTCCATCGGCTTTAAAAGGATTGGTCGGACAATCAAAAATAACCTTTTAATATATCAATTAACACAAGAAGATCTAACAGGCTACTTCTCTGTTATTCAAACAGACCGAAAGCTTAAAGAGTCATTTGGAAACTTGCTCCAACAAGCATTGGAAGTAGCGGAAGATGACATATACGAATCCATCCGCATATACACAAAAGCGCTGGCAATAGAATCCATATTACTCCAATTATATAGATTCGCCAGGAAAGTATTGGGTATGTCCGTTGGATTGGAAAAGAAATGGTTTTGCATTGTTCCAAACCTCATGGATTTTCTTATTGGAATATACGGTGACTGGATCCCGGTTGAAGAGTACGAACATTGGCAAGAGAATATATTACTGGAGTCAGCAGAGTTAAAATTGGACCATAAGGATTTGCTGCCATTCATGATATAACCCCCTTTATGGTATTTTCTCTTATATTAAGATACTATTCAATAGTTTTGTAAGCAGGGAATAATTGAAAAGTCAAAGTTTAATGTGCTGGGTAACAGGGTATTAGGAAAATACAACTTTATATTCTTTAAAATGGGAGTAATCCTAATTTTAAAGAGCCCAAGCGAGGAAAGGCATTTATATGCTTTTCCTCTTTTAATGATATACTATTGATTATTATTCTCTCAGGAGGAGCCAATGGACTTTTTTAAGAATACGAAGAACCTGACAGACATTCATGCAGTGCAAATTAAGATACCTGATGAGGTCCCTGATGAAATGCCAAAGTATACAGCAGACTTTATGGATATGTTAAGGTCTGGCCAATCCCCTATGACAGACGAATCGTTTGAGGAACAAATGTTGGGACACTCAAAGGAATACCGTTTGAAGGAAGCCTACAATATGGCAGGAATGTATGCTTTTGTCTCGTGGAGATGGGTGGAACCATTCGCAGAATGGATAGGCAATCGAAAAGTTTTGGAAGTAATGGCCGGTCGCGGGTGGCTTACATACGCTTTAAGGCAAAAAGGCATTGATATAGCAGCGACTGATAATTTCTCATGGAAGGCAAGAGAATGGGTAGAAACCTTAACACAGGTGGATGAGGCGGACGCAATTGAATCCATAGATATTTTTAAGGAAGAAATGGATATTCTGATCATTGCGTGGCCATATATGGACAATACAGCTTACCAGGTCATGAAGCGATTAAATGAAGTACGGCCGGATGTCCCTATTGTTTATATTGGGGAAATGGGAGGCTGTACAGCTGATGATGATTTTTGGGGCAGCTTTGAGATCATTCATGATGAGAAATTCGAAAAGGCGGCCAGTCTCTATCAAAGCTGGTTTGGCATACATGACAACCTGTATCTTGGAAAAATGAGGAGTGACAGGAATGAAAGCTGATGCCCGGCTCAATAGAATTATTTACAATAGATAAAAAGCAGCCTCTCAATGGGCTGCTTTCTTCATTTCTTCTAAACAACTATTGCAGATTTTCTTATCCTTGAACTCAATTAGGTCTTCCTTTTCGTCGCAAAAGCTGCAGCTAACATGATATGGCCTGAGTATAATTTGTTCACCATCAATAAATATTTCCAAGGGGTCTTTGTCGGCTATATGCATTTTTCTTCTCATTTCCATAGGAAGTACAATCCTTCCTAGAGGATCCATTTTACGAACCATTCCTGTTGCTCTTGGCATTCCAAAAACCTCCAACTCGTATATTATTTCTCATTATAGATAAGCAGATTTTTATTGTCAAAGAATGACACTTTTTGTAGAATCTCCTTAACTACTAGGTTTTGGGGTTTTGTAAATGACTATTGAAGATTTGGCACATAGTGCCGAAATTTAAACTTCCTTATAAAATAGTTGAAAATAGGTAATTACACCTACTTCTTTAGAGCTCAATTGTTTCATGTCTGTACGGTAATTCGATCTCTCTTAGAATAGGAACCTGATCACCAGCTGTTTTCATAATCGTCTTTACATATACGGTTTGAACGGGTTGAAAGATATCCGTTGCAAAATCAAATTGCTCTGTTAGGCCTTCATCAAAATACAGCTCGTACTTAACGGTGTAGTCATTGAATGGCGGGCATCCTACCGGCACAGTGATCTTTGGTATCCCAACGCTGGAAAATCGGCGGTCTGTTCCCTCAAGAGAAAATCTTGTTACGAACTCCGCTGAATCCTGAGAATACTCTCTATACTCCACAACAATATCCTGGAACCCATATAAGAACATTCTTTTGTTGTCGTGTTTAAACCAATATGGCTGCTTTACTTTTATCTGCAGTTCTGTCACCTGCCGCTTAGGGAAAGAAAACATTAGTTTTCCTGCCTCTGTTATTTCCACCGGCACTTCGCCACTCCCCTGATTTTGTACCGGAAATGTTTCCACTCTTCTCCATTCCCCGTTTTGGTTTCGATATTGAATATCCATGATGCTCATAGCATACTCGGGTGAAGGATGAAGCAGGATGGTATTGGAGTATACATTATTAGAAATTTCCTGCGGTATCTTAACGTGGATGTTTGCATATACCTCCGTAACACATTTATTCTCATTCATTTCTGACTGGCGAACCCAGAAACTGTTTTTATCTCCATCAAATGCTTTCTTGATGCCATTTGTATCAACTGTGTAATATTGGCGCTGGCCAGTCTCTTCATCGATGGGTTCTACATCGGTTGATTCATAGACAGTTACTTCTAGATTATTTGGAAGAATAAATTGTCCCAAGTCGTTTCTGTAGGCAATTTTATCATGTGATTTAACAATGACTGGAGATACGATTCCATGAATTGTATCAAGGTTGATGGGATTTTTAGGACTGGAAGGAATGATGTTGCTTGCATGGTAAAAGGAGCGTGTCAGGATACTTTCACCGGACAAATTGTTCTGGTAGTCATGCTCAAGCTCCCGTACCCTTCCCTCTAGTTTTCTTAAGCGGTTTTGCAGGAAATAGTGCTCCCGCAGCACATGATCCATATTTTCAGTAATTTTATCGTCATGTTCATTTACGATGTCAAACAAAGAAGTGATATCAGTCTGGATATCATTCCTAAGCTTGTTGAATTCATCAGAAGAACTTGGCCCTTTATTCAGGTTGGGGTTCCTTAACGTGATAGGACGCATTTGCTCACTTCCTTATCGAATCGAATTTATTTTTTCTTCCATTGCATCTACAGATGGCTTGATGGATGTATCAAATGAAGAGGCTGCCACGGATGTTTCCTGGAAGTAATGTATCTCTAAATCTTTTATTTCAACGCTGGTGGGCTGAAGGAATTCGGGGCTCTCATGAAGGTTGATGTTCAACTGTATTGCTTCCGTATAATGACATCGCAATACATGGTCAACCAGGATGTAGTCCGCTCCTGCAGAAACCTCCACTTTTTTGGTATTCCCTGTTTGCTCAACTGTCCGGAGATTATTAGAACCAAAGCTAAAGTAGGGCGCCCCCGCTCCGCTCTTCACCTTGAGACGAATATAAATTTTATCTCCAGGTTCCACGTACAATGGAGAGAACATGCCTGTTGTTTCTATTAACCCTTGTGAGGTTAGCATGAAGGAATCCCCGGATTTCGTCACGGTGCATCCACCAATTGAACTCCAGCCCTCCATACCTGGTACAGGGACGTTTCTTGATTTATCAATTTTTTGAAGGGTGGAAGCCGTAAACAAATTCGACTTCCCCACTTCTTTATCGCCTGTCATGACGGAAACAAAGTTATTATAGATTTCCTTTTCATGTCCTTCCTGCTGAGTATGCTGATTCCCTTTTGTTACATTGATCAGCAGAACTAGGTCATGGGCAGTTTCCAAAACAAAATTGGTATATTGGTTATGCTCGGTTACTCCCCGATAGCGGGCATTTGCCTTGTGGAAGGAGGGTTTGTGTTTCTTTTCTAGTCTCATGGAATAATCCTCCTTTAACTAAATTGAAGTGTGTAGCGGCGCAAGACAGGAGTAGTATATTCCCCTACGGAAAATTGCTTTAGCACAATCTTCAGCTGCACGTCCCGATGCTCCACTTCATCTACATAATCATAATAGAGGTCATATATGACTCCAGGAAGTGAATGGTTGACCACAATATAGACCCTTCCATCTTTTTCGTAAAGTGCATACTTGGACCAATCATTGTTCCTGGTGTTGTACCTGAGATCAAACAATGAGATTTTCTCCATGAATTGGCTCGAAGCATAACAGTGTGTGCTAACGGCCACCGGATCAAACCCCAGGTCAATCGTACAATTCTTATTTATGCTCTGTACGTACACCAGCACATTCAGGTCATTCCATCCCTGTTTGAATTTATAATTCACGTTGGTCTGTGAATTAGGTATTCCTTCAAACAGCTTTTCTCCGTTCAGGTAAATGGCAATCGGCTCTGTAGACGAAGGGATAGTGGAAATAACATTCTCCCTGCCGTCATAGTATAGACCCATACCATAATGAAGCTGTCTGTTCTCCGTAAATACCTGGCCATTCATCAATATGCCTCTATTGCCTTCAAGAATGGGAGTGACCGTCCTAACAATGTCACCAGATGGATTCATCCAATCATTAAGTGATGGGATATGTGCCTCTCCTAAGTTTTGGATCACTTCCTGTACGTTCCAAGCGTCTTTACCGATATATAGACGTTCTGTGCGAGGAATGATTTTTCTTTTTTCTATATGGCCCAAAGAATAAAAGGAGATTCCATTTGCTTGAAGCTCGATAATTTCAGCTTCTTGCCCGCTGGTTTGCTCGGCTATGCCCAAGTTGCTTGGCTTAGAGCGAACCACATACTTGAAATCCAAAACATTAGGAGCAACTGATGTATCACGATTTACTGGAGAAATCTTTCTCCATGATTCCTCTCTGTTATCAACACGGACATAATACTCAATGTCTGTTCCGTCAGGCAGTTCCTCTTCCGTTACGAGGGAAACCTTCCCGATGGAAAAATGCTCGTCTGTATTTGGAGTGAGCGGCTTTGTAACGATATGGCCTTCCCCAGGGAAGCTTAAGCGGTAGAATTGTATTTTCTTGATGCCGAATAAATATTGGTATTGATACCCTTCCGGATGAACCATTTCTTTATCGCTTTCCTGTTTGCGTATCCATATTCGCAAGCTTTTGATTTCAGCCGTCGGAAAATAAAAAGAAAGATTGTTGGCCGTGTTTTTGCCTTCCGAGTAATAAGGAAGGTGGAAATAGTTTAATCCATCCGCTGTAAACTCAACATAAAGATTCACTTCTTTGAGTGTATGGATACCAATATCAATGCGGTTAAGACGCTGTTTCTCAGCAAAATGAATTTCGGCATATCCCTCTGCAGGCCCTTGTGTTTTGGATAGCCATACTTCCTGAAAGGTTTCATTGGTATAGGCATTCAGGGCATTGCTAATATTTCCGCTAATATGAAGCTTCTTGTAATTGGATACAGCATTTTGAGGAGTAAAGAAACCAATGCTTGCTTGCGGCTCTATTAAAAAGGAAGTGTTCTCCTGTTGTTTTAAGGTAACCTGGTGGTTTTTAATATCGATGGATACGTTCTCTTCTGTCTCCACTTTGGAAACATCATCGAATGTATCAAAGACACTGGCCAAATAGCCTGTCTTTCCATATAGGAGGACTTTTTCTTTTAGCTCCGCTTCCAGTTTTCTCGCTTCGTATTCGAGACGATTTTTCTCTACTTCAAACCAGTTGAACTTTCCTTTCAGTTCGTTATGAACAGAAATGGTATTTTCATATAGGATCATTAGATCCTTCTGTATGTTTACGACTGCTTCATTGTAGAAATCAGATTCAGCAAGCTCTGAATTGAGGGCCCTTTTAAACCGGTACTCTGGTGAACCAAGGTCTTGCTCCCTTAGAAGTTTGTTCAATCTTGCCCCGAATTCCCTGGATGTAGGAAGGTTGCCCTTTTGCAATTCTTCCTGCAGGATCTGATTCACCATGACAGCAAATCGCTTTTTCCGGATATTAATGGACATTCCTACACCCCTTTCTGCCTTGTTAGGATTTTAAGCGCAAACTCTTCCACAAGCGGTGTAGTGTGGAGAAGAGGAAATTCTCCTTCAGTTGTCTTCTCTGGCCGCTTCATGACAATCTTCAAGCGCACCTGCTTGGGCGTATCTTTCGCAGTGATGTTCTTTTTATAAAGGGAAAATGCACTTTGGATGTTGGCTTCGTTATCATTAATGGAAATATATTTTGGAGGGAATGAATCGTTTACTGGCTGATGATGCTGAGGGGAAATACGATGCCATTCAATGTCATCAAAGGATACATAGTATTGGATCCAATCATTCGATTCGCTGACGACTTCCTTATAAGAGGCAGGTACTTTCTCGTTAGCATAAAGCTGAAGGGTTTTGATGCCATCCTCTACCTCAAAAGGCTTGCTGATATATTCGCTTGCTTCTGCAAATTCAAAGCTCATGATATGGATATCGCGGATTCCAATAGCATAGCGCCAGCCTTCCACAGCTTCAATAACCTTTTTAATTTCATAATCGGAGTCAACAGTGTGGACACCATACTTTTCATTTACAATATGACTCGGCACTTCCTGTTTTCGGATTCTTGTCCATGTCTGTGAGTCTCTCTTCCTTCTATAGAAAGCTTCCTGTCCAAGCAATTCCGAATTGGAATTTGGCTGTTCAAGCACAAATTCAATGTATTTAGCTTTACGTGATGGGAAACTCCATACACCCTGCCCTGTAAATTTAGTCTTGGCAAAATCCTCGCTGCCATCGAAAAGGTCTTCTGCTCGATAGCTCTGTGGAGTGCCGTTCACTGTTTGGTTTAATACAAAGTTGTCATCTTCGAAAAGTCCCTTATATTCAATGCCATCCAATGATGTGCGGATGGAGTATACATTGACGGTTCCTGGGCTCCCTGGAGAATGATATGGATTTAGGTTAATCCAATTGATTGTTTCCTCTTTAGGCAGCTGCACCACCAATTTAACCCTAAGCAGATCATTGTGCTGACTTCCTTTCGCCCATTCCACATCATAATAAAGGGCCTTTTGCTTGTAGCTCTCCGGGATATTAACCATTTCAAATTCAAAAACAGTATCAGGGTTTCCGTCAATTAATGATTCTTGCTTGTCATTGGGAATTTGCGTTGATACCATTTCGTAGTTTTCATATTCAGAGTCGGCCTGTACCTTTCTTGCCAAGTGATAGGTGCCGGCAATTCCATTCCCCTGAACACTCCGCACTCTGCTTTCCAGGCTTCTATTAATGGCGTTTCTTCTATTAAGAGTAAGAACACCTTCCTGAGTGTGTATCATGCAGCGGTTTTCCAATTCTGTCAGACTGGTATCTGTCATATCGTAATTGGTGAACGATTCTTTCAAATAGACAGTATTTGGCGTCGTTTCTTCCGTCAGCATCTGCAGATCACTTACGGCCCCATTAACCCCTCTTACGATTGTAAGGATCCGGTCTTTTTCACTTTGGGAATAATTAAAGTAATCCACTAAATAAGTGGCAATTGTGTTCAGCTCAGTGAATAGGATGCCGAGGTCCTTTTCCATTTCTTTGTTGTTATCATAGTAATCTTCAATAAAAGGAAACTCTCCCTGCACCACCTGACGTGCCTGGAATAAAGGCCTCCCTATGGAAGACTGATAGCGGTAAAAGATTTCATCTGCCAGCTGGGAAACTTCTTCCGGTGTAGCAGAATCTCCAATTCGGATTCTGGCTTGTTCCAGCAAATAGCTTCGCTGCTGCTCCAATATCTTAGATTCTATTTTTGGCGGATTCATTGGCTCACCCCCTATTTCATTACTTTAAATTTCAGCTGATAGCTGTTTACCATTGGTGTCATCACCAGCTCATCACCGGCATTTTTACGCATGATGATTTTTAGCCTAAAGTTTGTTAGCAGGTAATCATAGTGGACCACAATGGAGGCATTGCCGTGGTTTGTTGCTTCATTCAGGTATAAATCGGATCTGTTAAAACTCTCAGTAAAAATCAGCTTATTCTTTTCCTGTTTGTATTCAAATACCCTGTAGGGAGCTTCAGGAAGAATGCTGTATCGGTTCAGGGAAACATCCCTGCTGTTTTTGTAATCGGTCCGGTTCATAGTGACAAATTGTGAGCCGTTCGCATAAGCCATAGGGAAAAACTCTTTTTGGACTTGGCCATTACCTGCAAAGATGGTGCCGTCAGTCAGAAAGACATCGATTGGCCGATATTCACTTGTATTGGGCTCATAGTTTTCGATTTGATTGATTTGGTCAAAATCCACAAATGGATATTTTGATAACTTAATCGTGTTATTAGAATCCGTACCATTTTGGAAATGCTCTATTTTTCGGATCCTTCTCGAAAAGCGGCTGCCGACCTGCACTGTCCAAGGGTTGATTAATGCTGTATCAGGTACATAGTCGATTGTATAAATGGCGCTACTGTCATACGGAATAGACAATTGAATGGAAGAACCGCGGCCTGTAAAATACCAGTCCTCTTTGTTTAAAACAATATTGTTCTTATATACCTTTGTCTTTTCTGTTTCATGGATATCTGCATGGAATCTTAGCTGCGCACTTGAGCCATGGAAAAAAAGCTTCTCGCATTTGATTACATCCACACCTTCCGGAAGAATGGAAACCCAGTCATTCGAAGAAGGATTCTCTTCAAGTGAAATGTAGTATTCCAGGGAAGTCAGCCGGTCTGTTGCCATTCCGTCCAATTCATTAAAAAGCGGATGGTCTTCATATGAAGCCAGGGAAACCTCCACTATATTTCCCTCTACTTCGATAGGCTTGGTTACGAAAACGCCATTCTGCTCATAAAGTGAATAAGAAAGTCCAATGTTTTTAATCCCATACTGGTACACATATTGCTGTGAATTATTGGCTCGATTGCTTAAATCCTGGCCATCTACCAGAGGAGGAACTGGTCCTGGAGCCGAACTCCTTAAAGCAGCCGACTGGACACTGCTGTTTTTTCCTGTAGGAGTGTTTGCATATTGAAATTCTGAGACGCTCATCATGAGCCTCCTTCCTATCTCTGTTCACTATCCAACTTCGTCTTGATCGCCTCAAAGTCTTCCCCATATCGGTTCATGCCTTGTTCGTCGGAAACTCTATTGGGTTTGTTTATATTTTGGTAGCTTGCGATGATTTCCTGATGAAGTTTGATACCAGCTTGAGTGGTCATGAGTTCATTGAAATAATCGTTTACTGATGTTTCATACATGGAACGGCTTGCTAGTGATGCTTGATTCCAGAGCTCTGCATTCATAGCTTGTTCTTCTGATGTGCTCTGATCAATTAACGTATAGGATTCCTGCTTGATAATAATGAAGAAAGTCTTCGCAAAGACAGAAGGGAAATGAATAGTTGCGGAATGATTAGTCTGCATGACCTTGGATAGAGGAATTTCGTAAATAGTCCCGCTCTGTTCTGACTGATACATAAGTGTCAGCAATTCTATCGGATATTCAGTAAAGAAATCCACTGTTAAATGATTCACGCTTTTGGGTCTATCGAGGGTTATTTTAAGCTTGGCCATAACCCCTTTTCCACTAACCTTTTCTTCATCTTCAGCTGGTTGTACATCCAGAGGGGAAAAGAAATTAAAGTATTCCTTAACTTCTTTATGGGCAATTTCCGTTAAATCCAATGCGGAGATGGCATTGCCATTGAAGTCTGTTTCAAAGTCATATCCATAGGATACAAGCTTCTTGCCGGAGAGATCCCAGGAATAAGGATACCGCTCAATTCTGTATAAAAGATGCTTCATGATTTCTGATAAGCGTGGTCCAGCTTCTACTACCGGCCTGTCTTTTTTTAAGATTTGATTATCTACGTAACTATTGGGACCGATGATATAAATACTGACCGGCTCTTCCCGATTGAAGGGATTCATGAAGGTCATTTCCCATAATCCCTCAAATTCCGTTATGTGAAGGGAATGATGGCGCTCAATATAAGTAGGCTTCATTCAGGCACCTTCCTTTCTAACGCTTTTTGATTTCTGTATAAGCTGGGGCGTTTGCTGCAACAGCCTGAGCCCAGTATGTTTCTTTCGAATCGTCAATTGCGTGATTAAGTGGATGATTCAAGTCTTCGATGACATTTGCCGCCTGATACTCCACTTCAATTTTTGCCGTAACTGTACCATTGGTATTTTGAAGAGCGCTATAAGTTTCTTTTGAAGGAAGGGAAAGATAATGCTGGTGAAAATTCCGGTTAAGCGTGGCGCTTTTTAGAGATTTTCCATCGCGATCCAAAAATAAATGGGCATACTGTTCACGGTCTGTTTCCATGTGGAGGTTTTTGTCTTTTTCCTCAAATCCATATGTTTTTACGATAAGCCCGTTTTCGCCTTTTGCCTTAAGGTTTAATTCTTCTACCCTTGTTTTAAGGCTATCGACTTCTCGCTGAACGTCATCAAGTGTCCCTTTTAGGATCCGATTGTAGTTAGCCACTACTTTCTCAACCACTAAATGGGAATTGTAAAGCCGCTTTAAATCCAAGGAAACATCAGAATGCATGCGATTGAAATGTTCTGCATCCACCTTTTCACCGGCTGCTTCAAGCTTTGTGACCTTTTCCTTGCGGTTGGCCAATTGCTGGATAAGCGCTTCAAACTCTTCTTTTGTAATGACCTTTACCTCAAACAAATCCAGGTTTTCCTGAATCAGCTGCTCTACCTCCCGGCGGTCATATTGTGGAAGCACAGATAAATAGTTCTGTAAATATTCCATGGCTACACCTCCTCTTGCTGCAAATAAATCCATGGGCCGTACTGATATTCCTGTCTGGCTCTAATCCGAATAGCCGGGCATGCACCATCAATTTCAGCCTGCTGCAGATAAATAAATTCTCCATTTTGTGTTCTGATACGTATAGGAATCTTGCTGATTAATATCTTGGAATCAATCTGACCATCATGTTTGCCGTATTGCTTTTCACTGTAGCGGAATCGGCCGTACTGATTACTTGATTTTAATGATTTAACGGATACGGATATGGTTTTCATTGCCGGAGCCTGTGTGTTTTCCTGCTTCACATGTTCTTGAAGGTATGTCCAAGGAGAAGGCTCTCCATTATAAATGGAGCGTATGCGAATTTGCTTCAAGAGAAACACCTCCAAATAAAATAAGAGGGAGCATTTGCTCCCTCAAGAACGTAACCATTCATCTTATGGCCGTCAATATAAAATCTCTCAAATCCGATTAAGCAGCCGGCTCTTCTACTGTTTCAGGCTGGTCCCAATAAACAGCAAGAATCTCGGAATCCGTCAGGCATTCCCTTACTCTTTTTCTTAGCTGGTCCAGCTTGTATAAGGTTTTTTCCTTATGTTCAAACCCCTCTTTGACGATTGAAAGGAATTCCTCTTTGGTATGAGGAATTTGCATTCCTAGATTTTCTGCCTTCCAATAAACCACTGTCACATCTGTATCCTCTTTAACAAATGTGTACTTGCCCAGAAGATTTAACTGATCGTCGCGATTGAGCCTGTATTGGTTGCCATTCGTGGTTGACACAAACCCTTCTACAATGGTTTGTTCGCAAACATCGCTAAAATACTTAATTTTCAATTGCTTATGGTATTCATGAAGGTATTCTTTAGTTACTTCATAAACTAGAATTCCGTTTTTATCCGCTAAATCAAGACAGAACTCATTCAGTTCCATGTTCGTAAGTCCATTAATCCCAATCTGCAGAATTTTATCATTATAATAACTTTCAATTAACATAATAATCTCCTCTTTATTTGAAGGGGCAGAGTGCTTCCATCCAGCCCCTTTCCATTATTTTTATTTCTGTGGCGATTCTGCAGGAACTTCAGGTCCGGATTGAATGGAAGCTAATGTCTCTTGCAGCTGTGTGACAAAAGCTTTAAGCCGAATGTTTTCGGTCACCAGATTTGAGATTGTAGCTTCATATTCCTTTACAAGAAAGTTAATATCGATTTTTGTATTGTCCATTTTTATTTCTCCTCTTCTTCTTTTTATAGTGGGATTGAGTTTTGTAGGTAATAGATTAGTGGATTATGCCGTGGGAAGGCTTGTCCAAGTAATAGACTCGATTTCTTCCGGGGATTGTGCAGCCAATACTCTTTGTTCCAGCTGCCAATATTTTGCGATGTTGGTATTTTTGTGAGACTTTGCATCCATCATGACTCTGTAAAACTCTTCTCTGGTATGATAAACCACACCATTGTTTAGAGATTTCCATGCAACCATAGTTATGGCTGAATCATTATCCATCTCCAGCTTCTGCTGGGTAAAGTTCATTTGATCATGATAGTTAAAACCATAGGAATTTCCATTTAAACTGAGGAACCCATTCAGTATTGTAAGGTTACATTCTTCCTTAAGCTCATTAATTTTCATCTCGCGCCGGAAGGCCAAAACTTCCTCAGGAGACTTACTTTCAACCCATTGATTCAGTTTCCAATCATATACAGGGTTTAAAAAACCTTGACCCCAGCCAAGGACGCATTCGTCTGGAATGGTGTCTGTTTCGGGGTCAAATACAAAGGAGTCAAGAATGACTCCCGTATCTTTGTCCACTTTAAAATATTGTTGTTCAGCCAAAAATGACTCCCCCTTAATTTATCGCTTTAAAACAGATTGCAGCAAGTGACGTAAATGAAGCTGAACCCCCTGCCTGTATTGTTATGCTTCCATCCTCTATTACGTCAATCCTTGTCGGTACAGAAGCATTAGATGAGAACGTACTGAATATCTCACGGTTTCCAGGACGATACCCTGCTGGAAGTGATCCTATAATAGTACCTGCTGTGATAGATCCACTCTTGATTAAACCGGTCACATAAACCACTCCGTTCTTATCCTTCCAATAAGCAGCACCTTGATATTGCGAACTGTAATTGACCCAACCGTTAAACAAGGACAAGGATTTCATATTTTCATTCTCAATAAGTCCCTGCAAGTACATGTTTCCGGACATTCTGAATCTTGCTGTCGTGGAACCACCGGTATAAATTAAACATTCACCAGGTATTGTCGGATCTGCGTCGCCGTAAAGACTAATACCGGCTCCAGTTGCTGAGGTTCCTGTAACACGTATTTCCATGGCTTCACGTCCGCTTGAGTTGGAAATACCAATATGCCCCGTGTTTCCTAATGGAGTAGGCAGCTGCAGATTCCCAAGATAAGGTATTTTAACATTCCCCTTATTCAGAACAAGGTTAGAGTTATCTAAGAGAATATCATTGATTTCCCCTAGTATACCCGTCCGAATTTCCACCCCGTTTCTTCCTGTGATCTTTAACGGACTTCCTGAACCTTCACCATATATAGACCAACTTCCAGCAGTTCCCCCTGCTGCTTGATAAGAAATACCGTTCTCAGTTATTGACGTTTCATTTGTCCAATTTGTACCCCCTGGCACAGCGTTATAGGTTCTAAGTTTTCCCCAATCTAATTCCGTTGTAAGGTGGAAGGTTTGTATAGATCCTTTTACAAATCCCTTATTGTAGGAAACCAGCTTTCCACCTTCCATTAGGGTATAGCCCGTTGATTCTTCAGACTTAATCGTAACCCCCGTAAGGCTTCCAGCCGTAACTGTACCTAAATTTGACGAAATAGCAGACAAATAAGTGGCGTTGATATTTCCTCCATCAATAGTGGTTAGGCTCGCCGGACTGAACGGACTTGGTTCTGTCCCAGAATCTACTTCTTCAAACTGGAAGGCATCAAAGTAGACCGGCAAGTTAGCTGTATCTACATCTACTCGAATAAGTGCTTTTGTAGAGCCAGTGGGGGCAGTGAATAGCTTTAGAAAGCGCGTCCACCCACTACTACTAGTAATGGATTTTTTGCCTGTGTCATGAAAAGTGGCTGAAGCATCATTTGTTCTGGCATATCCGTGTACTGAAACCGCTGTGGCACTTGGGTTAAATGCATAGAAAGAAATAATGTATTTCGTCCCAGCTATAATTGGAATGTGATAATCCGTCGAACTTGTCCCTAAATATACATGGTTATCAGTACCTGTCCCCTGCACCTTAAGACTTCTATCCCCATCATAGGAGTATGCGTTGCTAATTTCCTTGATGGTTGTCGTAGAGGCACTATTAAATGCTATGGCTCCCAAAGGGATTTGTTCAAAACTGTCGTATCCTCTTCGGACCATATTTGGATTGGAACTGATTGAAAGCTTGTCCACTGTGATGCTTCCTGATGCTAGTCTTCCAACATTTAATGTTCCTGTCGAAATATTGGTTGCATTAATGTTTGTAATGGTCGCCCTTGAGGCATCCAAAGTACCTGTAATAATGTTAGAGGCGTTAATATTCGTTATAGTAGCTTTAGTACCATCCAAAGTACCTGTATTAATGTTAGTGGCGTTAATATTCGTTATAGTAGCTTTGGAACCGTCCAAAGTTCCGGTGATAATGTTGGAGGCATTGATATTTGTTATTGTCGCCTTGGAACCGTCCAAAGTTCCCGTAACAATATTTGAGGCGTTGAGGTTGGTAATGGTTGCTTTCGAGGCATCAATGGTTCCAGTTGTGATTGAGTTACCATCAATAGCTGTTTGAGTTGCACTGTAAAGTTCCCACTCGTAAAGGTGATTGCTTGTATTTACAGAGTTTCCATTTGCAAAAAGCCTTACATATCTTGCTGTTATCGGAATAGCAAAGTTATCTATGGTTGGAACAAAATTGTTATTTCCAGTGGCGACCCGGCTGATGGATTTTTTCCATCCCGTGTTTTCAGGATTTCCTACTGCGTAATACCAGTTCGTTCCATCACTAGAATATTTAATTTTATACCAGTAGTAGCGGTCATCCCCAGCAAAGAAGAACAAGCGGCTCTGCTCAATACGGTACACTGCCCCCAAATCGAGCTGATAATAGGAACCTTCCGTATTGGAATCGGTTGAGTTTCCGCTACCGAAAGTGACATAAGAAGAGCCGACATTCCTAGCTCCGTCTATGCCAGCGGTGCTTGTTGATGTTCCTGATACCGTTGCACCAATTGCGAGGTTGCCATCCTTTGTGGTGCCCGAGCCAACCATGATTCGTTCAGCACTAAAAGTTCCTGTTGTAATCTTGTCTGCATTGATTTCAAGTTTGCCTGCATTGGTCCAGAACATGCCATTGATATTAGTGTTTGTTGTCAGTTCTGACCAGGTATTAGTGGCATTTGTCGGAGGTTTCGTTCCGCTAACTTCTCCATAAGATGGTACCCATGTTGATCCCCTTGCTCCTACTTGTGCTGCAGTAGGAGCTGCCACTCCTGATCCTCCCCAAGTAATGGATCCGCCGCTCATGGTAATATTGCCTCTCATTGAAACATTACCATTGGAATCAATGACGAAGTTCCCGCCTGCTGCATTTAGACCATTCAATGACTTAATGTGAGAAGCCTGTATGGTGCCATCTACCAGGAGGTTTCCGCTGTAGCGCTTGCGTACTTCTAGGCTCCGGATGTAAAAATAACCTGTTGTCGAGTTGTCCTTCTCAAAGAAGAAGTCAACAAAGTTTAATGTCTTGGCTGGATCTACATCTGCGGTTATTTTTACATTCGCTGAGAAAGAAGTGTTAGATGTTGAAACTGGAACGGAAGAGCTTCCTGCATTTGTATAGGTTCCGTCTGTGTACTGGTAGCGGATAATGGCTGTTATGCTGCCAATTGCGGATTCTTTATATCCCTTTCCTGCAAAGTAGTATTCATCACCTACAGTAAACTCCTGTGTTTTTGCTTGGACTATAGTGATCTTTGAATAAGCAGACTGTCCTACTTTAAAATACTTAAGGTTGCTGATATCTGTTGTGGTAAATCCATTCGGATTACTCTCAGCATCAATCTGAGCCATGTTGGTGAAGTCACCGATGGCAATTTGCTGTGCAAAAATAGTGTTGGCTTCAATCATGCCGCCGTTCATTCTGACTTTCCCGCCGACTGCGTTACCTTTCCAGTCATCTAAAACAGAACCAGTTTCATAGCCGTAGATTTCAGAATCCGTTGCCGGTCTGACTTTAACGGAGTCGATTTGAATGGTTTTGGCGGTAACAGTAGCAAATCCGCCCCAGGCAGCCATCGGGAATACAGAGTAACCTATAAATCCTGCAATTGGGGTATCTGATGCCATTTTAAATATCTTTGAAACGGTATACCATTTTGAAAGGGTTGGAGAAGGAACCATGTCTTTATAGTGCATCTTATAATCAACATACGATGTTCCATCAACACGGAATAAAACACCCGAACCGTCTAGCGTGCCTGACTCCAGCATAAAAGTGGATTCTACATAAACGTATTGGAAGTAAGGTCTATTTCTAATCGTTTGAGTATAGTAGCCTTGTCCACCAGCTGCCATTACCCACTTAGCAGCATTTCCAGTACCGTTTCCAGAAGTGACTTTTGTAGGAGCAGTATAAGCAAGTGTGTAACCATTCGGACTGGTGCTTGACCAGTCATAAAAATTTGGGTTGATATTCATGAGTAAGGCTTCATCTGATTCAGGACCTCTTGCACCTGTGCTACCCGTTGAACCCTGCTTGCTCTTACTTAATACAAAACGTTTTGTAATGCTTGAGTAGCCTGAGCGGGATGCTGTTAGGTCAACATAGCCATTATCTGCAGTGAACCCGGTTACTGTGTAAGTGCTTCCCGATAATGAGCCGGATACATTGCTCACCGTAGCGGTAATGGTCCAGTTCGCTGTATCGTCTGAACTGCCATTATAGATGGTTAGCTTTGTATTGATCCCGGCATAGCTGCTTACCGTACCAGAAGAGTTCGCTGATAATACTGCAGCTTCATTGCTTAGAACTCCAATTATTGCATTCTGTCCATTGCTTCCATTTGTTCCATTGCTTCCATCTTGCCCATCTGCCCCATCAGAGACAATAGGGATAATCTGTTCATCAAGCAAGGTAGTTGTTCCGCCAGCCAAATACATGCGGACCCGTATAGATTTAATTCCTGCAGAAGGCGTATGCGATTTAGTCGCCTCATTTGCTGCGCTGGTATATTTGTCAGTAAAGGTTGTACCATCCGTGCTTTCTGCAATGATAAATCTTCCTGAATAATTGGCTGGTGTACCTGAACCTACTTGGGTACGCCCGGTCAAATCAATGCTTGCCGGAGTATAAACCCCAGCCTTATTTTTTTGTATAGCTGAGGCATCTGAGATGAGCCAGTAGGACGTGGCACTGCTTCCTGTAGCTCCCTGTTTTGATTTTGTTAAAGTAAATGTTTTCGTGATACTTGAATACCCGCTTCTTGATGCAGTAAATGTGACAGTTGCCACATCTGCAGAAACTGCAGTTACAGTTGCTGTGCGGTTTGCCGGGGTTCCTGAAGCAGTAACCGTGGCATTAGAGAGGGTTTGGGTGATTGTCCAGTTTGCCGTATCATCAGTCGCTCCATTGTAGATAGTTAAAGTGGAGGCTGCTCCTGCATATGTGCTGACCGTTCCCGAGGAATTTGCTGGGAGGTTATGAGATTCGTTGGTTAGAACACCAATAATAGCATTCTCTCCATCTATTCCGTTGGTCCCATTAGTTCCGTTTTGGCCTCTTATTCCATCAGACACTATTGGCACAATTTGTTCATCAAGGAGAGTGGTTGTGCCTCCTGCCAGAAACAATTGAAGTTTCACCGCTTTTATCCCTGTGGATGGGGTATGGGACTTTACTGCTTCATTTGCAGAACTTGTATACTTCGTAGTCCAGGTGGTGCCATCTGTAGTTTCCGCTAAAATGAAGCGTCCGGAATAATTAGCTGGTGTGCCTGTGCCCACTTGTGACTTTCCTGTAACATTGATTACATTAGGGGTGTAGTCTCCTGCTTCGCTTTTCTGGATCGCAGACACATCCGCTACCAGCCAATATGAAGTTGCACTTGAACCTGTTGCCCCTTGTTTACTCTTACTTAAAGCAAAGCGTTTTGTCACGCTTGGATATCCGCTCCGGCTTGCTGTCAGGTCAACATAGCCAGTGTCGGCGTTTAAAGCTGTGACCGTATAAGTTTTGCCTGATAGAGTACCAGTCACATTACTAGGGCTTGCAGTCACAGTCCAGTTTGCACTGTCATCTGTTAAACCATTGTAGATGCTCATGGTCGTTACAGCACCAGTGTAACTGCTGACAGTTCCCGAAGAGTTAGCTGCTAATACATGGGATTCATTGCTGAGCACTCCTGTAACTGCGTGTTGTCCAGGAGTCCCATCATTCCCTTTTTGACCTTGAGGACCTCTGACTAAAGACCAAGTGTAGTCCGCTGGATTGGTGGATGGCACATCCGTGTCATGATTATAGCTAAAGCCGATATAATCTTTTCCAGATGGATTGCTTGTAATGCCGGTTCCGTTTGCATCTGATGCATACATAACCCAAGTGTATAAGCCTTCGTTATCTTCTGGAGCAGTCGTAAAATCCGTAACGATATTTCCTTTTTCAACTTTCACTTCATCAAACCAATAATTAACTGCATCTAATGAATCAATGTCAATAAAATTGAAGACAGTGGAAGTGAAGTTTGTCACATTCACCGTAAAGGAAATCTTCTGGTATTCCGTTGTTAAATTAAAGTTTGCGCCATATTGATCAGCTACATCAAATCGGATATTACTAGCAGCACTTGCTTTGACCTTCATGCTTACAGTCCAATATCCATTACTATCTATTACATTACTTATGCGAATGGAACTATCTGCAGTTACTCCAGTTAATTTAAATCCGTGTGGAGTCGCAGTTTCATCTTTGGTTATCGTGACGGTGCCTGACAACCTGGACACATTAGTAGCCTTCTTATAGTAGTTTCTTCCACCCACCTGAACATTATCAATTTTTTGATTGATCGTATCAGAAATTGCTTTCCTGATTTTCTCTGCTTCTGAAAAATAGGTGTTAAGCTGGGTTTTGAACGTATCCCTTGCTGATGCTGAGGAGAAGGAATAAGTGGTACTCATACTTGCCAAGATATCGGCTTCAATACGTGGAGTCGAACTATTTAATGCATTGTAGGCATTTACGTAATTCGTCGAGGAAACATTTAGTGCAGCAGCTTGGCCCGACAACTGGCCATATTCCGCTTTAATGGATTCCCAATCTCTGCTTAGCTGACTTTTCTCAAGCGGAGTGACTTTAAGATCACTCATCATATCCTCTACATTTTGCTTAATAGGACCATAAGTGGTGTCTGCATAGCCCTTGGCGTTTTCCTCCATGGCAATATTTGTGAAGGAAACATTGTTTATCCAAAGATTGTCGCCGGCCACTCCGCCAGAAGTGCTTCGGTTGGTCAAAAATAGCAGTTTAATATTAGCTGTTCCATGCGGGAAGTTATTAGCTCCCATACCAAAACCGCTTTGCCACCCCTCTGCCAATGTCCATTCAGCTTTAGCTTTCACATTGCCGGCTGCAATATATTGATAGCTTCCGCCTGAACTTGTTGCTGATACTTTGTGGCCCGTGCGGAAAATCCCGTTTGGATCTGCTGGGTTTGAGAGGTTGAATGCCTTATTGAATGTGATTTTTTTAAGGGTTCTATCAATCGCTCCAACTCCCCAGGCAATCGTGAATACATCTCTTGAATATGTTCCATCTGGATATTGATATCCAAAGCTATTTTTATATCCCCAAAACACCATGCTGTGACGATGATCCGGAGTTGATGAATTATCCATGAATCCATCTACACTTGTAAGGTAAACTTCCGTATCACCCACTTTTAAGTCACGCGCAAGTTCTACAATGGGGTATTGGGAACCATAGAAGTGGTAAGGTGATATGACCATCCCATCAATGTCGTAGGCTACTGTTCCAAAGTAATTGTTCCCTCCGACACCTTTACCTTTGTACATCAAGGACATTCTATATTTATCATTTGGATTTACAGGAATTAATTCATCACTGAAAATCGTACCGTTTTGAAGAACAGTCTTAAATGAACCCTTTCCAGAATAAACTTCTGCAGAATCAAAAGTGAAACTGCTGAAATTTGTATTATTACCAAGCATTCCACTTCCGTTTGTCACAAGATTTTCGCCGCGGGAAACTACATAATCCTTTGTATCATGCTGCATCTTTTCGTTGATTGCCTTACGGAGTTTTTCCGCTTGATCAAAATAGGCATTGATTTGATTTTTGAATGTATCCCTAGCTGATGTTGAGGCAAAAGTATAGGTGGTCGTAAGTGAGGATAAAATATCTGTTTCAATTCTTGGAGATGTGCTATTTAATGCAGAATAGGCATTTTGATAATCAGTCTTCGTAACGTTCCAGGCATTTGCTTGAAGAATCAATTGATTATATTCAGCTTTGATTGCTTCCCAATCACGGCTTAGAGTACTTTTTTCCAATGGAGTGACCTTCATATCGGACATCATATCGTCCACTCTTGATTTTACTTCATCCGTATAACGCACGGCCGACGGAAGAATTCCGTCTACACCCATCCCAGCAATTTCGATATCATAGAAATAATAGTATCCAGGATTTGTAGAAGTTGGAGAGCTTGCCCCTCCTAACACTTTGAAGCTACCACTGTCAAACGGGGCACCGCTTGTATGCCTATGAAGGAGTAAGGAATTTTGGAAGAGAACATATTCTGCCACTTCCTTACGCAAAAGCATATCCAGTGTTAAAGTGTTTTCTCCCACGACGACTGAATATGTCCTGCTATCTACCTTTTGCCATGTACTAAATTCATAAAGATCAACGACAAGCGTTCCGGCTTGACTGCTGTATATTTTAGTTCTTCCAAGGTGAATATCCTCTGTCACGGCCATCCTTGTTCCCCATGCCTGATGGTAAGAAAGAGAAGTGACTGCAGGAGACTTAGCAATAACATGGGTTGCCGTCTTTAAAGCGGTCTCTGCATTCTCAACGACTGTGCCCGCAGGAGTTCCTGCAATATTTGAATCGGAACTTATTTCAAGACCTGTTGCATAAATCTTTCCATCCGTGTTGGTATAAAATACTTTATGCCATGTGCCATTAACATTTTTCGAGATTGATAGCCCCTCAGTTGCATTGAGGATGGCCTTAAATAGATTATCCCCTCTTAGGACTACAACCCCATTTTGTTCGGTCAAGGTTACTCCATTATAGGATTCCCCTGGCTTGATGGAGTCAGCTAGGTAAGTTGAAGTTGTTACCTGAAGTTTTGACAGGGCTTCAAAATAAGCATCCCAAAAGAGTGGCCATACCGCTGTATCAATTGCTGTGTCCCCTGGCTCCCATAGTTTAGGAGAAAGTGATTCCACATAAGCTTTTAAATCTTTATAAGCAGTTTCAAATGCAATATAGTCCACATGGTTTGTTGGGACACCAGATGCTTTTGCTTCAGCCCTAACCATGTAAACCTGTCCGCCTTTAATGCCATCAGCTTCCGCCAGAGTTGGTAGCGTACTGTCTGTTAATGTATCGCCGGTTATTTCAACCAGCAGCAATTTAATGTTTAATTTTTCATTGTTTGAAATTAGTCCATCATCTGCAGAGTTTCTAGCAAAGTCCTTCAAATCCTGAACTTCATCATAGAAGCCCGGATCGAGTGCCGCAATGGAAAGAGTCTGCTCAACCCATGTGCCGTTCGACCAGGAATAAAGCTTGCTTGGAGAAACACTGTCGTCAATCCAAAGGACGCCTTCTGTTGGGTTTTTTGGAGGAGTCCCGGAAACGAATGCATCATTTATATCTAAAATGGTTATTTGCCCATTGGCTTTCGGCATTCACTTTCACGCCCTTTTTCAGTAATAAAAACTCCACTAAATCAATAGTGGAGTATTCTTTGAATCTATCGAAACCATTTGTTTATGAAATTTCAACCCTAAAAGTAGCTTTTTGTACAACATCATCAGCTGTAATATCAATCCACTTACCCACTTTTGAGCCGGAAGTTCCAAATGACGTATCCTGTGTACCGTCCATTTTATATTTGGTCCACGTATACGTGTGCTTGTAACCTGTTCCGGTTGCAGCAGCTTGCTTAAGGTCAATCTCCTCGCCATTTTGGTAAAGGCGGCAAAGTAATTGGGAGCTGATGTTCCCATTCTTGAAGATATTTCCGTTGCTGCTTTCCACTACTACCATGATTGGGTCTGTCTGATCGTAGAAGATAATCGTGTCATATTTAGCTGTTTGGCCGCTCAATGTTGCTTTCACTTTGAAGGCAGCTAGGTTTGTGATGCCAGAAGCAGCTATTGTTAGAGTATTTGTATTTACTGCTCCAGACACGCCATAACTTGCCTGGTTAGCTGCATCAATCTTGTCCCAACCTAAGCCAGCACCTTCATCTGCATTACCTGATTTCTGCACAAACCATTCATAAGTGACATTAGATGTTTGAATTGTGCCTCCTTTATAAAGGTCAGCCTGTGCAGTTAAGGAAGTAGTGTCCGTTGCATTTTTAAATAGATTGCCAGATGGAGCCCAAACGGAAACTAGAACCGCGTCTTGGCCTGTCGCACCATCAGAAACAATAGGGACAATTTGCTCATCAAGGAATCCAGTACCGTTTGGAGTAGCTACACTGGATAAATATAATTGAACCTTTAAAGCCTTAATTCCAGCTGAAGGAGTCCAGGCTTTTGATGCTTCTGCTGTGGAGCTAGTATATTTAGCTGTCCCCCAGTTAGTCCCGTCAGTTGTTTCCCAGATTTGGAACTTACCAGAGTAATCCCCATACGCTCCTGTTCCAGTCTGTGATTTAGCTGAGACTGTAATAGAAGTCGGAGTATAAACATTGGATATGTTTTTCTGGATTGCACTTGCACTTGTGATTAAGCGGTAAAGGGTAGGAGTTGTTCCGGCTACACCCGTTTTACTCTTCGATAGAGCAAAGCGCTTTGTGATGGAAGCATAGCCGGATTTAGAAGCTGTTAGGTCAACATAAGCCGTGTCAGCACTCATAGCTGTAACGGTATAGGTCTTTCCTGAAAGGGAACCAGTTAATCCAACAGGTGTTCCTGCTGTTACTGTCCAGCTGGAGCTTACGTCAGTTGCGCCTTCGTAGATATACATTGTGGTATTGGCGCCTGTAAAGTTGCCGTTGTTACCAGCTGAATCTGTAGGAATAACGTCAGACTCATTGCTTAGGACAGCGGTTATCGCCGGAGCACCCGTTGCCCCAGTAGCACCGTTATTCGCGCGGTTGAATGTAAATTCCGCTTTGATTGTCAAAGGATATCCTGTTGCCGGGTCAGTCCAAACAATAGATGCAATATAAGTTTTTGAATATGCAGAGCCTGTCAATAGGTTCTTTACTACCGTGAGGTTTTTTCCTGTTACCGTGTAATTTGTATCCGTAACAAGGGGTGTGCTTGGAGCTGCAGCGTCATACCAAGTGACAGTAGCTTCTGCGATTTTATCTGTATTTCCAGACGTGGAAACGAATAGGGAAGGTGTTAAAGTGGGGTTGGCGGTTGCCCAGTTTGGGGTGTAAGAAGTTGTGGCGGGATCATAAATCTGCGTTTTCGGAGACGTTGTGGTCACAAACGCCGTCAGCGAAGGCGCATCATTAAAATCCAAAATGGATATGAGGCCTGTTGCAATTGGTTGTGGCATATTCTGTTTTTCTCCTTCTTTTTTTTAGTATAAATACAAAATTAAGCTAAGCAATAATACAGCAGAATGCAAGCTTAATTATCTAGCACCTCACAGAGGAAAGTTGCCCTTCCTAAAACGTCCGCTCCCGTTATCGTAACGGTTTTGACTCCTGTATGGGCTGCATTCCATACAGCGTCAGCTTGCCCATCAGCACCTACACGATACCAGTTAAAGCGGTGTGATTCTATCGTTGCTGTTATATCTTCGGATCCTTTGTAGACCTTTGGCTCAAGGATTGTGGAAACGACACCGTTTTTGAAGGCAATGCCATTGGAACTGATTATCTCAACTCGATAAGGAATCCGCCCTTCCATCTCTTCACGCAACTCATCTGGGCTGTATCCATCAGCAAAATTAGTCCCTGGTCCGACTTCAACATATCGCGCTTTGATGGTTCCTGCTACAATCTTATCGGCATTTAGGGATTTAATATGACCATCATCAATGACAGCTTGATCAATTTCTGCTGAGCCAATGGCGGCATTACCAATCATGGCCCTTAAAATGGCTGCGTCTGCAATGACTCCACTCTCGGCGGTGATCGTCTTTGCTACCAACTCATTTGCTGAAATTGAGTTTGCCATAATTTCATTTCCCGTAATCGTCTTCGATGCAATCTCCCTGGCTGTAATCGAATCCATAACAAGCCTATCACCGGTTATCGTGTTTGCATGAATGTGTTTGCTGCCATCCACGGCGGCTTCAGCGATTTTCGGATTCGTTATGGCACCATCAGTTATTCCTTCAGAATAAACCCCCTTTTCATCATAGAGAACGGTCACTCCGTCAGCGCCACGGACACGCAAACCATATAAGGTCCCATCCGCATTTACATCACCAATAGATATACGTTCGATAGGGACTGTCTGATCATCAAAAACTTGCAATCTATTTCCAGTGATTCTTAGATGTCCATTATCGCCCTGCAAGGTTACAAGCGCAGTATCTATGATACCTGCAACAATCTTGTTAGCTACTAAACTCACAATCTTTGCATCTGTGATACTTCCATCGGCAATCTGTGTTGAACCTACCGTACTCCTTTCGATTATAGCCCCATCAATAAAGGCTCTTTGAATATTTGCGTTAATGGCATCAATAACGGCGGTTTCAATATGCTGTGAAGTAAGTGCGCCAATTGCCGCCTGGTCAATGACAGCTTGTCCAATAGCTGCGTTTTCAGCATATAAATTGATTGCGTCCACAACGCTTGATTGAATGTGCTCTGCTGTAAGCTCACCTATCTTGGCCACGTCAATTTCGGCAGTGCCGATATAGGCATTAATTGCTTCAACAACATTAGCCTTAAGAACATCAATGCTCATGCTTCCACTTTTAATGGAACTGGCATCGATATAATCAATGACTCCCCCATGGATAAAGTCATTTCCTGCAACAGCGTCAAAACCCGCTCCAGGATTCTTTTGATATGCCGCAGGGGAATTGTTAATGGCACGCACCACAACGTCCTTGATGGTCTCTGGATTTGAACCATCCCCGCTCAATCCGTCAATCTTTGAATAGTGAATGAGGTGACCGTTTGTGTCATCATTGATCGCGGAAACAATTCGGCTGGTGACGCCGTTTGTGTAGTCGGCACTCTCCAATTCCACTGCAGTTCCAGGAATCTGCTTCTCATGCCAAGTGTAGATTAAGGGGTTAAGTCCTACCCCTTCAACTGCACATTGATTATTCACTTTGTCAAATACAATCTTGCCCTTGGCAAAGGAGCGCTCAACTTTCGTGGTGTCTTCAACATAGATAGGAGTTTCTGCCTTCCATTTACCCAGCTCGAACCCGTGGAGGTATCGCTCAACCTTTTCATTGAGGGAATAGCGGCTTTTAGGTGCAAGGCTGTATCCGTCAAAGTTATACAAGGTGGATAGCATTTTCCCGTATAAATAGAGTAGCCTATTATCATTTACAATATCCGCAGTATCTTCCACAAATATGGAAATCCCTTTTTCTTGCTGGGCTTTATTAAGCTGGAGGACTTTTGAAGAAATAATGGAAGGGTCATTTTTTATTCCGTCTGTAACAAACACATTTCGGGAAAGGTAGATGTCACCTTCAAAAATGCTGAGCTCTTGCTGATAGGGGTTTTTCGAGTGGGGTTTGTTCATGACGTTTGTTTCAATGTCACCGGTTAGAATGGCAACCAGCATGCGGCTATGGATATATTGAAGGAGGTGATTTTGAGTATTGCGATCCAGTCCGCTTTCAAATCCAAAACTATCTAGAAAGATTCCATGGAAACCCTTTGCCTTGAACCAATCGATCTCATATTCAGCAGCACTGACAGTGAGATTGGCGCAGTCAACTATTCCATAAAGCCGCGTCCCGCTCTTCTTTACTTCATTGAGAAAAAAGTCAAATGAGGATGATTCTTCTTTTCGGAGGATTACATGGGGGATATAGCTGAATGCACTAATTCTTTTTTCTATCGAATCGTATGTGTTTATTGAGGCTCCGGTGTAGTTGATGAACATCGGGCTTCCAAAGTCATTTACATCTGCTTTATCTGCCTTAGTTTTTAGGGAACTGGAAATGCTTTGGTCCAATTCTTCAATTCCCATGACCTGTTCAATTCTTTCGATGGATTCCTGCAGCTCATTCACATCTTCTGCAACTACATAATCGCCATTAGGGTCACCATCATAAGATGCATTTCTTTTCCTTACAAACTTGGAAAACAGCAAAGGAAAATTAAATTTCATTTGGTACTCACCTTCTTTTTCATGGTATGTCTCTTTATAACCATTTACTTTGAATTTTTTCCATAATAAAGAGGAGCGGAATGCCCGCCCCTAGTAATTACTGCCTTTTTTAGGCTGCTTTTCGATGATGCCGTTGCGGCCATCATATTTTACCCATTTCCGGAGGTTTTCATCGTAAACTTCTATTTCAAAATGGGTCAGATTGGGGTCATCAACATAACTCCATTGAAGATGGGTCTTGCCAGTTTCCTGCTCAAAATACTGGAATATTCCTAATGGAAAATTCATGCCTGCCTCACTCCCTTGTGTTAGAATTGTCCTATATATTTAAGAAAGAAGGTTAATAGAGTTGAAAAAAATTGATGTGATATATAAATTGCTCCAGGTCGATGAGGGCTATAATAATATGCTTAAACCATTAGCTAGTACTAAACTTGAAATCTTTGATATCTTTGAAATCAGTTTAGAAAATCCCATTAGGTTGTTTATTGGCGATATGTTCACTAACGAAGAAATCGGTTCTGTTTATTATGAAAATACCAGTACATATGAAGCGTCTGCAGAAGAAGTAAGAGATCATATTCTGCAATTTGATGATGGCCTTTTAAACGAAGCTACTATAGAGGAGCTCGGAGAGGTTTGCATGTATTTAGCTGAAATCGATGGAGACATTTCTTTTACCTGCCAGCATTTTAAAGACCTGGGAGTTGAATTCAAACTTTTAGAAGAAAACCGGTTTGCAGAACATCTCTTGTTTGAACTTCTTAAGGATGATGCTGTGAAAAAGGAATTCGGCAAAAAGGTTGAAGCCAGCTTAGCAAAATAAGATTTCAAAGGAGCAATTGATGTGGCACTAGATAACTTTGTAAGAACCGTTCATGAAATTGATCAGCATTGGGAAGGGAAACACATGAACTGTACCTATTGGATTGGCCGTAAAATGTCCGGAGGCTTCACAATCTTTGGTGCCGATGAAACTGGTGTAATTACAATTGAAAAGCGCGGCCATTTCGATACCTACCGTTCTGCCAGGGAGTATCTTAAAGAGAACTTCCGCTTTAAAGGAAGAATGGTTTTGGTTAAATAGAAATGGAGGGGCTAAATGCCCCTCTTTATTTATTCCCACTCAATGATGCAGTACGTTCCATAAGCGACATGTTTATCAATGGATTCTCGTACATGTTCCTCCGAAAGAGTTCCTCCATAATTAATCAGGATGGATTTTGGCAGCGTCACAATCAGGACACCGTTTCTATAGAACGCTTTTCCATCCCAATTTCCGATATCCCAATATCTTTGCTTGCCCTTTACCCGTTCATCTATTTTCTTACCAGACATCTTACCTGTGATACCGCCGCCCCTAACCCTGGCATCCATGACAACTACTTCATTTACATTTGTGTGTTCCCTCACCTGGACTTTGGCCAATAAGAGATACATAGGATTAGACTTTTGAAGGTTTCTCCATTCTTCGCTGCTGAAACAGTGACGTATGGAATACCCGCCTTCTGATTCCGGGACAATGTATATGTGAATGGACTTATTGAGCAGTTTTGCCGATGGCACTTTCTTGTATTCTACCTTTTCCTCTCCATTGACATAGGTTGTCATTGGCAGTGTTGAGTAATGGCCTACTGATGGATTCAAGTCCAGATGGAAGAATGTTTCGAACTGTCCGTTGTAGTACCCTTTGTAATCGTAAAAGTCTTCAAAGTACGCATACTTAGCGAACAAGCTATCTTTAAAGGACACATTCTCATTTAGAAGAAAAATTCCATTTTGGATATCGTAATCCTTAACAGTTAATTCCTGATCATCAAAGTAACCATAATCCGCATAGACAGGCCCAACTGGATCATATTTAAAAATAACAGCACCTGTTTCGTAATCAAGTCGGTAACTGGTTGCCGGGATGATATTATTGTTGGTGGCTTTCCCTGTCGTCGTTTTCAGTACTGGAACGGGCTGTATCATCCAGTTTACTTTGCTTCCATAAAGAATGACTTCTTTTGTCTTGCTATCCATCCTTTTGTTTCTAAGGAGGTCATTGGAGACTCTTCCATTTTTGTAAAGGCGCTTATATAGCCTAAAGTTGCGGTGAGAATAACTGGCATAAATCTTTCCAGTTACAATCTGACCCGGGAAAAAGACAGTACCTTCCTCGTGATTAACCTCATAAGGGAATTCTTCAAAAATCTCTATTGCGTTCCCATTATGCTGCTCGTCAAGATACAGGTGGACCGTACCTCGGACCCAATGGGTTTCCCTGGCTCTAAAAAGTGTGCCTTCACTTTCGGCCAGTCCTTCAACAATAAGCTCTTCTTTAATTACCTCTCCTTTTTTTACGAACAAGTTGTGGTGCGGAACCTTTACTGTGTTAGGCGTCAGGTATTCCATTTCTTTTTCCACTGTCATAATTCCGATGGAAGGATTAAAGATTTGAGAGTCATACTCTTTAATAGAGTACTTTTCTTTTTTCAAGAATCTTTCTTTGTATTTTTCCATTACGGATGGATCTTGATAGCTATATAGTTCAGACCATTCTTTGTAGCTTAGGCCATCTTTTGTAAAATGGCCATTATGGATTCTCGCGTACCAGTTCTCCTTTGCATCCTTGGTCTGAGGAGTCTCCACGTACATTTTTCGATCATCCATGAGCTGCAGGCCAAAATTTCTTTTGGAAGCACGGATGGTTTCAAAGCCTGTCTCTGCATGAAGTACAAAACTTGGTTTGTCGGTTGCCCAGAAAATGTCTTTATAGCCGATGATTAATTCCTTGCTGTGATACCATTCAATCCCCGTTTTGCGGTCAAACAGCTTAAGATTCACCAGTGTATTCTCTCCATCATCGAAATCACCAAGGGCAATCTTATAGAAGACCTTATTTTTGTCATACCATTCTCGTCCGCTTGGAATTCCCGGCAGGAGTGAATGGAGATATCCTAAGTTTTTCAGACCTTCTTTTTTGCTGACAGTTACATCATAGGAAACAGGAGTTCCGTATCTTCTTTCATATCGGCTGTACTCCATTCCTGTCGTACTGTCCATTCCGAGAATGAGCTTTTCATATATAAATGGCACAATCGTATATGAAAAAGAAATTGCCGGACTGATTCTTGTGATATTTGCGCTGTCAAATCCTTCAGCCTCTATATCAATTGTCGAAGAATTAGGCTTGGTGCTGTATGCGTAGAGAGCCTTCTCCCCTTCATTAAAAGGTACGCCTTTAACAGCCCCTACTGTTTCTACAGCGACATTATCAAAAGTAATCTTCCCGAAGCCGTTACCATCCGCAAACCCAAGGCGGATTTTAATAGTTTGGGGTTTATCCATACGGAAAGAGATATCTATCTTGATTCCATTCTTCTTCCCGATCACGCCGATAGAAGCAGCAATTTTCTCCCCGGCCAGATTATAGATGCCTATCTTGGCTCCATCTGTTGTAATGCCTCTAACATTTTCCGTGGTTAACCAAGCCGAAACCTTATAATCATCGACTGGAAAATAGATACTTTCGCTTTCCCAAAAAGCATGCGCCCCAACATCGCCATTTGTTGAGTTCAAGGTAATCGTCCTCACTCCAAACAGCGTCGATTCTGAATCGTGAGAGAACAAAACAGTTTGTCCGGCTAGTTTCTTTGTGTTCCAGGAAGGTATGGCATTCGTGGTACTTGCAGACCATTCTTTTAAAGGAACACCCTGGGCATCTACACTTCCGGCCTCAAAATCACCATTATTAATAGGAAAGACCCGGTTTCCATCCACTGCATGCTCGAAGCTGCCAACTGCATTGTAGAACCATGGTTTTGCATATACCTTTACATAGTCTTTAATGTTTGGCGCAAGAATTTTCTTGGCAACAATCTGATTAGAATCGTAGTCGCTTCTATCATTGATGTAAACATCGTTATTGTTCACCTTGTATTCCTGTGCAAATAAATTGTCCCTATGATAGACAAAATCGTTTCGCCAAGGCGTCAGCACCCATTGCTCTTCTGCATGGTGGAGTATTGCGTTAAGAATCAAGCTTAGGCTTTCTTGCTGATTGTGATATAGGCTCCTAAATAGTCCGCTGTTGGATACAAGGATTGTCCCCTTTCCGAAAACAGTTTTCTTAACAAGGGATGCCCCTCCATTTATATGTTTAACGATTTGCTGCCATTGAGCCGCTTCCTCGTTCTGTCCAAAAATTATTGCCGGGGAGGTGCCCGGGTAGCCAAGATTAGCCATGCTGGTAATAGAATACAGTCTGTTCGAATATGGGGAAGCCGCTGGGAATTCCTTTATCCCGAATTCATTTGTGCTGTTAGAGAATGAGATATCAAATAAGAAGGAGTTGCCTTTGCTTGTATTGAAGTCAAGTACCTTGATGCCACTTCCCGCGTTATCAACAATAAGCGTTCCGCCATTTTGAAGGAAATGCTGAAGCTTGTCTTTATGCATAGACAAGTCGGTCTTCCCGTATCCTGTAATAACAAGAACATCATAGTCCTCGTAGTGATGCTCCGGCATATCAAGGTCAGCCATCCAGTAGCGGATATCCCGCTTAAGAAGATCCGGTTCTGGTGTGTGGGGATTTATCAATTCAACATAGGATGGGAGGAGTATGGATTCATTTAGTGCCTTCCCAATGGAAGCAAGGTTTTCAACCCCTTGGGCTTCCTGTACAAAATGAAAGCCAATGTAAAGTTTTCCTGGGTTTGTTTCGCTTAACTTTGTTTTCAGCTTCGCCTCCACACGGTGTTTAAACTGTTGGGGTCTTCTTGTCTGGTAATTGGCAATCATGACGTCAGACGTTGCGTAAAAAACAAAATCATTATTGTCTTCATCTGCCGTGTAGATTTTAAGGTGTTTGTACTGATCTGGGTTAGCTTCCATCTCGTCAATGGTTTCCCTGAATTCATCCGGTGTCACCCTGCTGAAAAACGGATAGGCTTTTAAAACCTCTTCCCTCACCTCTGTTTGCTGGATATCAGAGCGGTAATGTGGATAGATAACCTTGTACGTAAGATTATTTTTATTGAGGAAATTAGTGAAAAGGACTATTCGGTAAACGAAATTCTCTTCCCGTATCAATTGGACCTTGTATACATCCCCTTCGTTAAGTGGTCCCCCATTAGCTTCGACACGAATACTGTTTCCGACAAACACCAGCTCCTGCCTTCTTTCCGGCACGATTTCTTCAAAGGCTTTGGCATCCTGTTCCGATTCTATTGAAAACCCGCCAGAGTAAGGAAGAACCTGAGCAGTTCTTACATCAAATCGACCATTAAGCTCCATCCGATAAAACACTGGGCTCGGTATGTCCTGACGATTCTTTCTGATTGTAAATTCATCCGTTATGCTTACAGCGTCAGTCGGGAAAATAGATTGTCCCGCTTCAGTCTCCAGCATGTAATCTTTATTGGGGTATACGAGGTAATCTTTTTCAATAAAACTTGAAAGGCCATTCTCTGCAATATGAGAAGAGACATCCTCTAACAAGATGTTCTCTTCCGGAGAAATAGGCTTTGCCTGTACATATGCGAGGTTTGCACTGTTCTTCGGAACTTTTTGTCCGATACGAATGGCATAACCCCTATTTCTAATGGAATCACGGATATGATCCTTATGGGGTTTCAATTCCATGTCTTACTTCCTCCCATTCTTGAAGCTTATTCAAAATGAGCACTAGCTCCGAATCCTTTTCATTTGTCTCCAGGATATAAATTTCATCCATTGTAATTCGTCCATCCTGATTTAAGTCTAGAATGTCGAAAAGGAATTCGTCTTCATATCTTTCAAGGCCTTCATACATAAGAAGGTAATTGATGATTGCTGATTTAGCTGCCATCGTATTTTTGCTTTCTCTGCTCAGCTGTTTTTGGGTAGCTCTCAGGACCGGGCACAACAGCATTTTATAGCCGACACCAATATTCGCGTCCCTATCTATGATCCAAATATAGTCTTCTAGCAGCTCTCCATCCCTCGCCGCTTGAATGTAAGGGGCATAATACTGGAAAAGATATTGCCCTGAGCGTTTTTGCGCTTCTGCTGCATCCTTTGATATATGCCTTGTGATAAACCCCTTGCTGGCTATGACTTCGATATTGGAGTGAGAAAGGAAATTCCCCTGGTAATCCAGCGGCTCAACAATCAATGTAGAAAAGCTTGCACCATCAGCATGAAGACGGTCAGGTGTGGCTGTGATACGGAAGCTATCTGTTTTGTTAATTGTATTAGTTACGTATAGGAAGCCTTCGTGATTCTGGTTTTGAATTGGGTTCATATCAATCATTGTCGCAAGCTTCTTTGGCTCTCCATAACGATTCCCTTCCTGATAAACAATCCTTTTTCCGCCGTCATGCTTAGCGAAGTCGATCCTGTAACCATCTACAGCTTTAATGTTGTAATCAATAGTATAGGTGTCGTTCACCTGATAGGTTGCCAATAGTGTTTTACTTCTTAAGTTTTTCTTAATCTGTTCAGGAAGTGAGAAGTGAAATCTTTTTCCTTCAATCCAGTAAGGCTCTCCTATTTTCTCACCATCTTCAGTTCTAATCGCAATGTCCCTGAATTGTTCATCCAGATTATCATAGGAAACTTCTATATAATCGCTTTTTCCATCATAGACAAAAGGCTCTTCATTCCAGGTCCTATATGCACCTGTTTCAAAATCAAAGAAAGAGACTTTCCTAAGCGTTTCTCCATCTTCCTTTTGTACAAGAATAGGAGAGTGATCAATCGGAGCTACTGGGATTTCAGACCATGTAACATTTTGCCCGCTGATACCTCCATCGAATAAAGATTGCATGGTAGCGGTTGGGAGCAAGGAAGCAATATCATCATCACTGTCTATTTTCTGATTAAACAAAGCCCATTCTTCAAGGATGATAGGCTCCTGTACAGAGTCCTCTTCAGCAAAAATCAGCTTTTGCACTGTAAGGGCTAGAGTGCCAGCTTCCCTACTTTCTGATGCATTACCGTTGACCAGCAATGCTGCTTCATTTTGGTTCCAAGATGCTATTAAATGTACTGTACCTGCAGAGGATAGACTTTCGGCAACTGAAAGGGCATGGCCTTTAACATTTAAGGTAAACACTCCATTCAGGTAATCAATACGCAGCTGTCCATCATCTGTCCTGAAGATCATCTGGGGAACCGTAATGGATTGCTCCTGAAACCATTTAGGTGCTGAGAGCTTGATATAAATACTTCCAGTTGAAGCAGGGAAACCATTCTTCACAGGATAAACTAATTCAGAATTTCCTCTTTCCGCAGGAAAATCATCGTTATCATTTGGGATATATTCAGAAGCGTAATCCCTCTTTTCAGCCTGTACTTCCCCTACCACTAATTCGCTGCTCGTCTTAAAAACAAGTTCTACTTGCTTATCAGAAGGAGTATCCAGCACAAAACTCGAGCGCTCTTTTAAAAGGCTATCAATTGCGTTATCAAGTAGTACGGCAGTCCCTTCTTTTACTTGACATGTTCCTGTGCCAAACCCCATATACGAAATGGAGTTTTTGCCGGCTGATAGAAAGAGTGGCTGTTTCATAAAAGCAGGTGCTGTAATGCTCCCTTTTAGCTTCATGAAGTTTACATCGTCAATTTGTATCGCCTTTATTTCTACTCCATCCATTTGTTCATTGGTAGTCCAGGCTACGGATTGAGGCTCTTCGATGGAGCAGCTGTAAAAATACTCTCCGGCCTCTCCACCCATCCTTACCTGCCCAGAAGAGAATAAGGCAGATTCAAAACGGAATACAGACTGACCATTAAATGAAACCGTAAACTGCGATCCGATTGAGAGTACTTCCAGGTCATTGATTTCCAGGGCTCCTACAGGGACTTCCCCGTATGCTTTCTCCGCCCCTTTTACAATGGCGCCTATTTGAAGAATTTGATCCTTATTAAATGTTATAAATAATAAGTTGCTGTCATTTATATATTTGGGAATGAGTGTCATGGATTCTACTGGAGAGGGCAGGGTAACTTTTGTTTTACTATGCCCGTAATTCTCCTGGGAAATGGACACATAACCGGCACTTTCAAACAAAATAGCGTCCAAAGTAGCGTGTTTTACTATCGTTCCTGGCTGTGTGTACATGCTTGCACCACCTTCATTGTGTTTTCTTCTGAAAATCTAACCTATAAAACTTGCAAATGTCCATAAGTAAAGAAAGGGAAAATCTCCGATACTCTTGCTGTCTCTGTCTTAAAGCCCCTTGTCACCAAAAAAAGCAGCTCTCATATGAGAACTGCTCCTGAAACTCCATATTAATCATGAATATTAAATTCATTCGGATCCACAAATGTGCCAATGAAAGGGACCCGAGAGGCTGTATGCGAATATGGATCCATATTTACATTCTTAGACCATAGGATTATTCCGTTTTCTGTTAAACTTGTTTTGTCTGTATTTGTGTTTACTGGATAGATATCGCCTACCGGCTGATAGTTTTCATCTAGTGTATGAATTTGACCCTGTACGTCGTAATCAGTTTCAAGCAGTCCAAGAATATAGTGATATTTCTTTTCTGGGTCATATCCTGCATAAGCTATCTTAGCATATCCCATTTCATTGAATTCAGTCTGCAATTCAACCTGCTCATTGGTATTAATATCAAGAATTGCAAACTTTCCTTCTTCTATATAATCTTCATTGCCCAGGTGAAATATGGTTTTCTTTTCTTCATCAAAGAAAATGGCTGGAGCATCTTCAGAGGCACGCAGGACCGCTTCATCTACAGAATAAGGAATGACTTGGTTAGAACCATTTAAAAGGAGAACCCCATTGTCTAAATCGTAAGCAGCCAACCCACTGGTAGAGGGGATAACTTCTCCCCAATAAAAGTCATTGTTTTCCAAGTAAGCCACCTTTTTTTGTTCACCTAGAGTTCCGTCGCTATTTATTTCTCTTTGGACCACCAGCGTCTTTAGAGCATCCGAATTTTCTAATACCTTATTTCCTGGCTCGGTATAAATGAAGAAAAGCTGGTTCATGTAGAGATCCACCATCCTAAGCTCCATTCCATCGAATTCACTATCTACTTGAATATCACTTTCCATCGTGAATTTTTGGGACTCATCACTGCGAATATATAAGCCAATTTGTCCCAGTTCCCCTATGGGCTTTTCAACAGAATCCGTGCCAGTAACTCCATGATATAGGATGTACCTTCTTGCTGTCTCAAAATCTTCTTGATTTGGTTTTATGCGTTCGTATGTAAGTATCTCAAGCATATTGATCTGTTTATATTCTCTTGTACCTGTATGATACTCTTTCATTTCACTGTGAACATATGCTGAATCCCGTGCATTATCCTCTAATGCTGTTTGTTTTGAATCGTCAATATCCCTGTTTAGAATATCTTTAGGGTCGAATTCCCCATTGCTCACTTGAAAATTCAGCGGAAGGCTTATTACTTCATTTACTTCGAAACCTTCTGCAGCAGCTGTATCTTCACTATCCTCTACCTCTTGGGAATTGGACTCTCCTTCATCAGCTGAAGACTCACTTTCAACATTTTCTTTCTCTTCTGATACTGGTTCACTTGTTTTGTTCGCCTCCTTTTCTTGCGAGCAGCCTGCTGCAATTAACAAGAAAGCAAACACTATAGTCATCCCCCTGAATCTCTTCAAATAGAACTCCCTCTTTCAGCATTATTTATCCTACCCTAAAACATATTAGATTCCTTTATAGTAAATTCCTCCTAATTAAATAGTAATGTTTTTATATGAAGTAAATTTTTTACAAGTCAAATAGTGAAAAAAGACACCCTCAAGGGGTGTCCTGAAAGTCCGGAATAGGTTCTGTTATATTAAATAGTGCTACTTGAAAATACCTTAGCATTTTTAAATTCTGTTGCCTCAAACACAGAATCCTTAACTATATTCTGCCCGCTTGGCAGAAGAAGTGCACCAATGCCTCCTGCGCCATTTACATATTCAATGTTAATAGCAGCTGGCAACTCTTTTTCATCCAAAACTGTTTTCATTGGCTCGGAATAGAGGTAATGTTCCTGCTCTTTTAGATAGTAATAGCCTGTATTAATGGTTGGATGCCAGTTTTTAGCCGGATCTTTTCCATTAAGCGTCCCGACAAGATACATCTTATCGCCACTGTTTTCAATCTTGGTTACCACCCATAAATCGTTATCTTCTATAACATATCCGACATTTTGGTAGATTGCACTGTAGCCTTCGAAGGACTCAGGTGAAGGCAGCTCCATCCTGAAATCTTCCGAAGGGGTACAAACCCCATCAAAGACTTTTACCTCTGGTGAGCGCCATACAATATCCGCTCCTGATTTTTCATAATAATTGGTATCCAGGTGGATTCTTAATGTGTCTACTTCAGACCGGATATAGGTAACTGTATAGGCTTCACCAGCTGCTGGCTCCAGGCTTCCTGAAAGATTGGGAGACCAGTCAATATAGTTGCTTGTTAGCTTGAAGTCACCAAAACTTCCATTCCATTCATGGTAGGTCACGGTTCCCCTTTTAATGGAAACAATCCGATTTACATGACTTAGCGGGAGGGGATCCATCCCATTCTTATCACTTCCCCTTGTCAGTTCGGCCGTCAGCACTTCTGAGTCCCTGTAGGTTACGGTCAATGGCAGATGTTTCCCTTCCCAATCAATCGGAATAAAGGATTCATCTACTCTTTGTCCGCTCTTTTTATGGACCGAATCAGGAATGATGGATACCTCATATGGATTATCACCATCAAATTCAGCTTCCGGTGCCAATGCTGGTAGAATGATATTAGGCGGGATTTTTAAAACGACACCTTCTTGCAGGTCCGTGCCTTCATTCAGAAGCTTCAGATCAAAGGAATGAATATCATGCTTAGCTGCAACACTATCCCAAGTTTCACCGGCTTGGACCGTGTACTCCCTAGTAAAGTCTGCATAAGAGCTTCGATTGAATTGTGTGCGGACGAATTCCTCTCGAATGTCGTTAAAGTTAATGACACCACTATATATTTTCTCTTCCGACACCCAATCCACATATCCTTTTGGCGGAGCAGCAGGCACGCTGACAGAAATCTGTTCACTTGAGAAATCCTCTATATTAAGGCCAACAGACTGATCATATAATGCATTGTGGCTGGATTTCATTGTGTAGGCTGTACCATTCTTGAACCTTAGTGAAACATCTGCGTTGGATGTATTGTTGGGAATCTTAATGGACTGGCCTTTCACTAATGTGCCATCTTCATTGGCCAATATATTCCCGCCATTAAGGGCATTAATTTCATTTGCATCTGCCTCATACATGTTTGCCACATCAGCCATTGTTTGTCCTTGGACAACAATGTGCGTATCACTTGGCCACCCATTCTTTAGAAAATAGCGGTATCTTTTCTTTTCATTGAGAGACGGAGTAAAGGTCGAATCTACCTCCCTATCGTAAGGGCGGAGATATTGTACTCGGCCTGCACCATATTGATAGTGGCTGATAATTCCTGTCTTTTCCCCCATCTCCATTCTTCTGTGGATGACTTTTGCAATGACCTCATCTGAAGCTAGGTTAGAAGTGTTGGTCCTTGTTCCCTTCTTCTCTTCGGACTTGAAGTATATCTGGACGTCATTTGGACGTTTTGTATTATCGGAGAGGCTGTAAAGTAAGCCGGTACGGTTAATGGAATCCTGATTAAAGGCAATATGCCCTGCGGGCGAAGGATAAACAAATGCATAGTCACCTATCTTCTGCAACCCTTTAATTCCATTCCCTTCACCATCCACCGCTGTTATATCTTTATCAATTACATGCGCCTTTTCAGTGTACTGAATCATCTGGTCTATATCGATTAAATCAACAACTGGAGTTCCCCTTACTGCAGAACGGGTTAATTCAACAGTCAGGAAATATGGCTGTGGGGAAAACAATAATGAACGGTCACTGACATTCATCGGATTTCCGATTTCCTTCAATTTATTAAGCGGGTTGCGCTGATCTGATTTTGTTTTTGAGAAAATGTAGGAGATTTTAGTGTCACTCGGATCTTTCGGAGAATAAGCCTGGGTATTCCAGGAGAGGATTTCGGCAGTTCTGCCATATGAGAATCTGGCTCCCTCATTGATTGGACCGAGCGTCAGGGAATGAGAGGTAATTCCCCTTTTTAGTCGAAGTCGTTTAGTATTTTTCTTGTATGGGGCACTGATTGGACCCCAGAAAATATTATCACGGCTTGAAGACGAGCGGATAACCATCTCTGCAGGAGCTGGAATGTTCTCAGTCCATCTGATTCGGTCCATATGTTTAAATTGTTTCCCACTAAGAGTAGCTACCTGAGCCATATCAAGCTTCACCGTATATTCCCCGTTATAATCATAAAGCCCGCTGTCATCAGAACGAAGCTCTACCCTGTCAATAACAGGTGATGTTTTGCTATCGGATGCGTAAAGCTCTATTTTTCCTTGAACATACCGAATATTAGAGTAAGTAATGCTCGACTGCCCTGAAACAAGAAATGCTTCACCACCCTGTACTTGCCTGGTAAGAGTAAGGGCTTCCCAATTGGACCAAGTAGATTTGTTCGCAGAGGTCCTGATAGAAACTGTCAAATCACTTGTCCGGATTTTTACACCTGCAACAATTGCATCTCCTGTAGAATTCTTGGCAGCAATCACAATTTTGTAGTTGCCGTAGCCAAACGGGTCGAATACTATTTTGGCAATTTGCCCAGCACTTATCTGGGAAAGCGTAGGAATTGACTTGGTTTGTTTCAATGCCCATTGAAATGTACCTGCCGCTTCCTCCTCTTTGTATAGCTTTGCTTCGATATTCTGTATCCCCTGACTTTGCATCCGCACATGAACTTCCGGGCTGTCTCCTGTGCCTAAAAACTCTAATGGTGCGTTAATCGTTCTGGTTTTGAGATCCGACCCTTGTAATGTCCATGAGTTTACCGTTGGCATACTAAATTCCCGTTGGTTTGCAGAATAGAATACACTCGGCAGCTGCACCAGAATAGATGCATTTACTTTTGAACTGAAAGGTTCCTGTCCGTCAAATACTTCTGTCAGGTATTCCCCGTAAAAAGCATTAATTCGGCCATATAAAGAACTCGAGTAAAAATTACGTTGGTATTGAGCCAATCCTTTTCACCACCTTAATAAAATTAGGAGGAGAGCATTCTCCCCCTACTTATACTTGATTTTCAACTGGAATGTTCTAGCATCAAAACGCATGTAGGAGTAAGGTCCTTTTGATGCATCAGGATGATAAAGGGCAAGTCCTTTTATGGATCCATCCCTTAATTTCTCACCGAAGGATTTCGGGAGAGTCACCCAGTGGCCTTGCCCCTGATCAAAGTCAAGATTGGTCACTTTGTATGAGTTTGCAAGGGCAGGAGCATTCTTTTCAGAAGGAAGATATGAGGCATTCGGATAGTTATGCGTCCATACATATAGGAATCTTCCGTCATCTGGATATCCATGATGAAATGAATAACGCTTGATGTACATTTGAACGCTCACGATGGTCTTTCCCTTAAGCTTGCTTTGCCAGCCTGAATAATCAAGGAAAAATAATGACCTATGATTCCCCCACCGAGTTCCCTTTTTTACGTACATGCCGCTTTCGTATTTATCCCGAAGCTCTATCCACTCACCATGTATAACTTCCTTATTGTTCATTTCAGTCCGATATTCGGCAGCCGGGTAGACATTCCTCCCATTCTGCTTGTAAATTGCATAGCTCGTACGCCATGTTCGGGTTGTGGGAGATTTCTGCACATGTTCGTATACTGGTTTCGCAGCAGTTGTGCCGGACATTGTAACCCAGGCAGAAGCTCCTGCCCTATTGACTGCCCGAATCTTGTAAGTGTACTTTGTCTTTTCTGTGAGCCCGTTATACCAGATATAGAGATTTTTGGTCGTAACCGTGGAGCCAGAACCATATTGAGGATCAATTTCATAGTGTTCAGCAGTAGTAACAGCCGGCCATTCAAAGTGAACAGTATCGGGGTCTACAGCTTTTAATTTTGGCTTTGGTGCCGGAGGAGGTTTCAGAGGGTCAATGGTGATAACACTATCAATATAAAACCATGGACTTTCATCTCCATTTATATCAAAAAGCTTAACTGCGTATGTGTAAAGCCCGTCCACTTTTCCTGTAACAGTATGAACATAAGCTTTATTTGGACCATTGTAAATATCGGAATAACTCCGAATGGTCCCTGTATTGGCCAGGTTTCTTTGTTGAGTTCTTAAACGGTAGCTCAATACTCCAAGAGGAACCTTGACATTATATGACTTTAAATAAGCGCTGGATGACGAATCCCGTTTATCGATGGCATATGCCCTGATCACGTATTTACCTGTCTTTGCACTTGACATGTGTTGAAAATCAACGTGGCTCATGGGGATGTCTATTCTTCTTCCGCTGCTTTCAATATCGCTGACTCGGTAATACAGCTTGTAGATTACACTGTAGTCATTAAAACCAGCGTCCAGCTCAAAACGGTAATAAGAAATATCCTCGTTTAATTCACTTCCAATGTGGATGCTGCATTCACCATGTGTAAGAACAGATGGTTCCCATGAAACATCTACTGTCAGGTCAGAATCACCTTTGTTATAGGCACTGCCCTCTTCAATTACAAGATCTGCAGGGCTGGAAAATGACATATATATATTGGATGGTGCCCGGGGAGGAATTCTTGTCAATCGGTCAAAAAAGCTGTAGATCAAGTGAATGTCACCAGAACCCAGCCCATCTTCGACCAGTTCATCAATTTCATGGCGGTAAGAACTTTCCTTATTAGCAATTACATTCAATATATGTTCAATCGCCGTAAAATCCTTCCTGGCAGGAACTACATCGCCAGAAAAAAGGCCGACAGCGTTTTCAAGTGCATGGTTTTCTTCACTGGAGTCATTTACGTAGTCTCCCAATACCTGTATGGCATTCTGTCTAATTTCGTCAAAGTAGCGTCGTGTCCCAATGTACTCATAAGGATCTGGACCAGCCGGCCACACTAAGTCTCCTTTCAGGGATACATCAGCAAATACAAAAGGCTTTTTCCCGCTTTGTGCAATGGTATTATTCGAAGCTGTCACACTAACTTCCCATTCATAAGAATCCTCTAAAGTGAAAGAATTGACATACGGAGCAATGTTTACTTCAGTTTCAGCGGCTGCACTAATGGTGACAATGGCCGCCAATGAGTCTTTGGGATAAATTTTTACCTGTGCACTCTTTTGAGAATCAGTTGAATACTGAGGAATGAAACTCCAGGAGAAGATTAATGAGGATGGAACTTGCGGGGAAACGATAGAGTTAAAGTTCGGGGATAGCCCCTCTGGCCGTTTTGCCATTTATCATCACCCTTTCTTAGCGGTCAAATACTGCCGGATGAACAGGTTCGACAATCGCGTAGTCTAAGCGCACCTTTGAAGATGCGGTTAATTTTCTAACTCTTAGCTTCGAACCGGCACTGTTGTTAAAGATAAAATAGAAATTTTTATATTCATTGGGAGCTTTAAAATCGCTCCCGCTAATCACGGTCTTCTCAAGGATGATGTTGCTTGCATTTAGGGACGCAATTTCCACTAGGGAACCCGGAGAAAGGCTGCTTGCTGATAATCTAACAATGGCAACATATCTTCCATAATGCATCCCTTGGAGGCTTTTGTTTAGGAGGTCGGTAGTATATAAGGCATCGCTTTCTGCTGCGCGGCCAAGAAGGGTTTTACCGTCTTGGACACTTGTTGCAAGAGAGTCTGTATAATCGAATTCCCTTGTCCAGCGAGTATTTGTTTTCCCTAATACTGTTAAGGTAGCATCCTTTTCAACTGTGCCTCCTGTTGTCGAGGAAAGCTTGTCATTTAAAGATTGGGAAATCTTTGTGTCCTTACTTGGATCTACCAGAAGGTCAGCCCCCGTAATCCCAGTCTTAGAGAGATCAACGTTGGCTTTGGGCAATTTGCCCTGCACCTCTTCTGTAAGCACGATTTTTTCAGGCATTCCTGGAATAGCTGAAGCACTTCCAAGGTGACGGTGCTGCTGAATGGTTGGATTAGTCGTTTTTGATTTATCAAACTTCCAGTTAGGACCTCCATATCGCTTATCAAATTCTGAATACCAGTCATATGTTTCCAGAGCTGTAATTCGGTCATTAACGGTGGATGTCTTGGCAATGCTTAAAAGCTGTGCCGGGTCTGTGACAGGGTTGCCGTTTACATCCACTGGCTTTGCTGGAACTTGGGCCATTTCCCCAAGCATCCTCTGAATGGCCATAATGGCATCTTGAAGGGAATTGACATGTTCAGCCATGTTATAGTCTTTTAAATTTGTCCAGCGTATCAAGTTAGCATTAAGCTTTGAACCGCTGCGCTCGTCAAATGTCTCAGGGAAACGGGTCATGATTAAGTCTTCATAAATCTTGTTCCCCACATAATTCGCTGTTGATCCTGACATATTTATCACTCCTTATTATTTCGGCAAATCAAGAGATATTGAGCCAGTTTTATTAATTTTTACGGATACGCCGGGTGAACCTTTTTTGAAAGACCCTTCTGTATCAATAACAGCAGAAAACGAACCTTTTCCAAGGGTGACACTGCCATTGACAACCTCCGTATCAAGGAAAGTTGTTGCGGCCGCTGTCGTATTGGATGTCAGTTCCTCGTCTGTTGTCAGCCTGTAGGTCTGTGGCATATCGGTCGTATCGGTCCACTCGACTATAAGCTCTTGCAGGGAAGGTGTCACGGTTCTATCCGTCGTTTTCATTTCGACATGGATTTTGACATGGGCTTCTTCCTTATTGTGGAGTACATCTTCCCCTGTCACGATTTCCAAGCCAGGGTTTAGATTATCCTTAAAGGTATACCCGTAACGGTTATCCCAATTGATTTGGGTTCGGAACAGGAATTTCTTCATGGCTGTGATGGTGTAGTGAAGAGGAATAATTTCAGAAGCTACCAGCGTGTATCGGTACTGCTCCAAATCATATTCTTCATTCGGCACTTTGCCCTTAGCCACGATTTTATATTTAAACCTTAGCTCTGGATTATGCTCCTCTACCTGCTCTTCAGTTCCGTGGAGTCCTACATAGGCTTTGAAGTTACGAACAGAAGACTCTTCTTTAGGACCTGTGACGAGGAGGTCATCCCCACCGCCAATCCCTGACTGAATCTCCTCATCCTTCCACTGGGCTGAAAAACCATCCCATATATGAGGAAGGTAATGAAGGCCCATGTTGTCCTCTTCGATGCTTCTCCAATAGGCTTCTCCCCAATTCATGTAATCCCACGAGAATCCGAGATTGCTATTGATCTGATCGACATATTGAATGTACTTTTCGTTTGGTGTTCCATCTGGATTAATAAGGGTTGACTGAACGTAATCATCATCAGATAAAGCTCCAAGCTTTACATCTTCTTTCGAAATGCCGAGCTCCCGGCTGATTCCATTAATTAATCCATTTTTGGTTGCACCGCCTGGATTCTTAAACACATCGAGAATCCTTTCCTTGAACGCCAGATTTCTTTCACCTGGCAAACGATAAATGCCAAGGAGCATCCCGAATTCATCAAAAGGATTCCATATGTGATGAAGCATATACTCATAGTGGAGGGTGTCCCCAATCTCAATTGCGTCAAATGGCTTGAAAATATTTTCTTCCATAAAATAGTCCAATGCTCTGATATAGACATAACCCTCTGTTTCATCAATCATAAATTGGTTTTCATGGCCTTCAAAAAACAAGCGGACCGTATCAACCGGCATGCACTCTACTCTTTCACCATTCATCACCAAGCGGACATGGACATCAGCACCTACATTGACGACATCTCTAAGCGCCAGAGGGACTTTGTAGCAGAAATCGACTTTTTGCAGATCGGCTGTGCCAATGTACATGTTATTCCAAATGCCCTCAAGATAGCGTTCTACCTCGCTAATTTCCACCCCGAAAGCATTCAGGAATTTTGCTCCTACGGATTCAGGGTCTTTGGCCATCTTCATCCATTGCGGAAGCATGGACATCATGCTTTTTGTATGCTTATTTATCATAGAATTTCACCTGCCTTTTAAACTACACTTATCTTACGCAAGAAAAACCGCTCTTCCTTTGAGGGAACAACATTTTTTATAAAATATTGCTTGTCCGCTATGGTCAGTTCCTTGATTTCCATATCAAGAATTTGATCGCTTGTTTCCATAACACGCTGGACAATTTCATTAATAATGATGGAAGTGCCCATGTTCAACTCCTTCATATATGCACCAACATTGGTAATGACACGATTCCGGATATACTCTCTTTCAAGTGAAGTTGTTTTTGATGTGAAGATTAGGTTGAGGTTAATATCGACTGGTTTATATTCGCTGGTCTTAATTTCCGCAGCCATGCCATAAGCAGCTGCTTCATCAACAATAGCTTCCACTCTTGTTAGAAGGTCATTTTCGATAGGATATACCTGGGGGATGACGTAGCATGTAAAAGATCCAGTTCCTCTAGTGAATCTCTTAAACTGAACATCTGCTACTCCATCAATCTGAAGGACTTGTATGCGGAGAGAAGTGAGGTTTGCATTTTGCTGGACACTTACCCAATTGACAATTCTTGCACGGTAATCCATATCAGATTCTTCGGGAAGACGGACGCAGTTGATCAATTCCGCAACCAGATCGAGATACGCACCCTGTGCAGTAGACACGAAGCCCATTGCTTTGGCTAAATCCAATTCATCATAAAAAGGACTGAACTCCTCAAGAATAACTTCCGCAAATGTTCTTGCAACCGAACCCGGGCTTGTCTCCGTGATGCCACCTTGGGCTCTCAGCCTTGTCAGGACATCCTCCAGCATTTCTTCAAAGGTCTTTTTCATTATTTATTCACCTCATATTCTGTAAGCAGCCCATGCTCCAAATCCATAACGACTGCGATGGTCATTTCAGCTGCTGGTCTGTTGATAGTTATATAGAAGAGGATTTCGCCTGGACTGATTGGAACAGGACGAATGAAAAGGTCTTCTGGTTTAATGAAATCATCATACGTTAGACACTTCTCTATCAGCTGAACGCCCAATTGACCAGTTTCTCTTGTGTTTTGAAGCCCTATCAATTCCGATAAATCTGCTCCAATTTCATCATGCTGCTGCCAATCCGGATTATCGGTCCGCAGCCTGTTCATGATCACCTGTTTTTCACTCATGTAAGAAACAGCTAAAGGGATATCCCTTACAAGTTCCCCTTCTGTGCTTTCCGTTGAAATCTCTCCAGCAGAATCTACATAGACAAGCTGGTCAAATTCGTTGTAACTGGGAGAACCCAATTCCAGGTCTCCATCGGCCGTTAAGCGCCAATCTACTTTCATATCAGCGGCCTCGCTTTCTACCGGCAGTTTCAATGCCGATTTCTTCAATGATGCTATTCACCTTATCATCGTAATAGGCTTTTCGTTTTTGTTCCTGGAATATTGGAAGGTCTTTCTTTCCGCTGAAGGTTTCGGTGCTCACTTTGGGGATAATCCGCTTGCCGGCTACTTTTTCGCCGTGATAGAAAAAGGGGTTAAAGTTGTGGTTATTCCAAATCAATCCGTGCGGTTTGGTATGCATTCGCATTTCCTTGGTAGCAAAATGGACAGAATCTCCATAAAAGATAATGCTATTGTCTTTTGGATCAAGCCTAATGCCGGTATCTTCATTGACAAAAAATTCAATGGAACCATCATCGCAAAGCTTAAATGTGGCTCCCGTCTTCGGATGTTTCAGGGCGATTTCATCTTCACCAATGAATGTCCATTTTTCTAATTCGTTCTCCAGGCTTATGGGGTCAAAACTGACCGCTTCTTTTTGAAGCACCTGCCTCCAGTAAGGGAAATGGATATCCTTATCCCCGTCACCGTAAACCTTGTTCACATACGCTTCATTCAACACAATCCCTCCTTAAAAAATACGTGACTGGCGTATGGTCCGGCCACCGTATGGGCTGCGGTAATTTTCTTCTGAATGATTATTTTTGTAGACAGTTGATATATATGGGGATTCTTTCGATTTGTTTTTGAAGGAGATGGTAACCTTATCCCCGTTCTTTACGGACTGGGTAAACACGCCATCCCCATCCTTTGGAAGGGAAACATTTTTCATGGTTCGGAGCGCGTGGGAGTTTTCATCAGAATAAACTACTTCACAAACAAGTTTTGTATAATCTACCTGCACCACATACCCTTCAATTGTGCCTTGGAGCCGGTTTAGAGAAGGAAGGACCACTTTACTGTAAATGGATTGATGGATTTGACTGTTAAAGTTCACTGGTTATCCCACCTTTCCGGAATGTTTTCTTCCAGCTTGTACTGTTCTTTCAATTTCCCATCAATTATGTCATGAAAAGACTGTTCGGCTACATATGGCCCCTGCCGCTTTCCATCAATGCTGACGTAATAGAAGATTTCATGATAATCTTTGCTGAAGCCGAGAATCAAGGACATATCCCCAAAGCATGAATAATTTATTCGAACACATGCCTCTCCTTCATGACTGACCATATAATCTCTAATCTTCATTTCATCACCCACTTTCCTGGACCACCATATATCGGAATACCATCATAGCTAAAATCTTTTCCTTTTGGCGCTATATCCAGGTGGACAAATCCCTTGTTCTGCTCAAAATTTCCTCCAATGGCTATTGAGCGGATACCCAGAAGCCAAGCGCAGTCTGCAATTTCCCGAACCTCATCAATATCCCCTACAAGAATATCCATGGCACATCCTGCTTCATGGGGAGATAATTGACCTGATTCACTATACCTAAATCCGCTAACTATCTCAAAGTAAGGTTTTTTCGTCTTCAAAAGCAAGCTTTCAAACACGTTTTTTGCATCGGGAGAGTATAAATTCCCCTCATATCCATCGTAAATGCCTTGATGAACAAACCGTTTTTTATTCAAATGGTGATAGCCCCTATAATTTGTGGTGCGCCCCCAGCCGATTCTTTCATAAAGAAAGGCTTCCCTTGTTAAGCTGGATGAACCCGAAGCTATTGGTCTATAAACATACGACTCTCTGTAAGCCTGATCTATCAACTTTCCTTCAGGAGGCAACGGCTCGATCAGGTTTCCATAGTCTGCATGCATGTGCTCTTCGCCTTCATGGCCAGCTTCCTCTTGAAAACTTGCATTGGCTGCAATCTTAAAGTCGGATTTTTCCGCAATCTCCTTAGTAAATGTCATGCTGAGCATTCCGCTTCGGATATCTACCATTTCTTCGGGATCGAAAGTATTATATTTTCCGTCCTTCCCTTTCCCTTTGCGGTTTCTGAAATCCCTTGTGGTTTCAAAGTGAAGGTGGACACCCTGAGACTCCCCTTCATCACCCATTAAAGCGATGTGCTGACCTTTCTTTACCCTGTCTCCAATTTTTACTTTCATGGAGCTCTTAGGCATATGCCCATAAATGGTATAAAGCTTATCTGAATGCTTAATAACGATCCATTGGCCGAAACCGCCAGCAGGTCCGGCTGCAACTACTACTCCATCACCGGCCGCAAGGATTTTACAGTTTCGGGCTCCCTTTTGGGCGGGGCCAAGGTCAACACCCCAGTGCATGGTTCCCCATCTGCGTCCATATCCCGAAGTATAGCGGTACGACTTTGCTTCTACTGGTGCAACCAGCTCTCCGCTGCCTACAAAATTGCCAATCCCGCCATCTGGCTCAGAAACAGCACTTCCTGTATCTTCACTTTCTGCAGTTTCTTCTTCCTCCCAGCCCGCCACGAGGTCCCGATTTAGTTTTTTGGTAGAAAGATATTCTTTTCGAACCTTATAGGCTTCCCTGGCATCTTTCAGCTTTTTGGCATACTTTTCTTTGTTGTATTTCTGCTTATCTGTAGCCATGCTGAATCCCTCCTACCCTTACACTTCCTGGCCCCCTGTATTCTGCAAGGTTGTCATAACCCCATACCGATTCTGGACCGACATCGACATGGACAAATTTTGGGCCTATCGCAATAGAACGGACGCCCAGCAGCCATGCTGTGTCAGCAATCCGAATGGCTTCTTCTGCAGTTGGAGCAAAAATATCCATTGCTATTCCAATAGAATGAGAACTATCGTTTGATTCTCCAAGCGGTTCATACCCTCTTGCCACAACCAGCTGCCTATATCCCAGTCTTGCTTTTAGCAATGAGAATACTTCCTGTGCTTCGGGAGCGTAATAGTTTTCCTGCGGTCCTGACAAATGAATAAATTCACTGGAAGGAAGAGGAGCATAATCAACCTTTTCTGCAAAAAGGCGCGATAGTTTTCGGTCAGACACATACTTCTCACGGATATAATCAGGCGCTTGAAAGTAATTGCCTTTTATTTTCCCTACAGGGACACGGTAGGAATAACTCTGCTGCTGGAGGAAAAGGATTTCTTCTTCATCTTTAGTACGAAGTGGAGCTTCGAAAGAGGTTTCCGTATCCCTCTCTGATTTAATGGAGGCCATTGTTGGCCCACCTAATGAGCGGGCAGTAGAGGAACTCGCTGAGGAAGAAGCAACTTTGATATCACCAAGGCTATTTAGAGTCAGTGCCGTATCAACAAAAGGATCTCTTCCGAATCCCTTATACATAGCAGCGACCTGATTGGCATAGATATAGCCACCTGATGTTACTTTACTGCTCCCATTGCTTGGTACACTAAAACCGTTGTATAGCCAGGCTACACCATGGACATTGGGTTTTAGTTCATACCCTTGGCTTTTATATCTTCTGTATCTATCCCCATTATTTTTGATAATGGAATTGACGTAGTTATGCTTGCCCTTAATAACAAGGCAGCCCGCATAGATATTGTAAACCGGATCATTTCGGACCTTATCCCATGATAGTCCCTGTGATTTAGCTGTATCATATTCAACCTGCATCAAACCTACACAATTATAGGCATTAGGCTTGGAACTGTGCTTTCCACCGGTTTCGGTTGCCATAATGATTTTGACAAGCAAAGGATTAACTCCGGCTTTCCCAGCTTGCTCAAAAATTGCATCATTCCACTTATCGGTTCCTGCCAGCTTTGCTTTTAATCCGGTCTGATAATTTTCACCTATAATCTTATCGTAATAATTGTCAGGCCCTTTATATTTAGCAATGGTTGGCATTTCGCCATGGAGCTGAATATTGGCAACACCCGTATCCTCTCCTCCGCTTGCACTGCTTGAACTTTTCTTCTTTTTCTTCAAGGAGAACTCTTTTAAGTAGCTTTTTCGTTCTTCATATGATTTTTTGGCTTCCTTCAGTTTCTTTACATAACTATCCTTGTTGTACTGTTGCTTGTCTTTATCGGCCATGTTTCACCCTCCTTATTAAGACAAGCTAACCATTTATTTTGAAAATCGCCATAGTTTACATAAAAAAACAGGGGGGCTCCCCTGTTTTTAGTGCTCTACATAGATTTTATTTTCTTCAATTAATTCCTTTCTCAAGACAATCAAATCCTGCATTGCTTTTTGGTCTACTGGAATTGAGATGAAGTGAGAACGAGAAGTTTCCCGCTCGAAATATTCAAAGTCGGGATTATATTTAATTGCTTTAAACAGTTCAAATGGCTCTTTTACCACAATGACTTCTTTTGGACGCTTGCAGTAATCGTCCCAGATTACGGTTGTGAAATATCGCAGGTTGGGCAGACCGTAATATTCACACAACTTTTTCGCTGTTTTGGTTTCCTTTGAAATCGTAATGGATGTTGGAAATTTGTCATTTGCTGAAAGGACCCGATAACCGTTAGTAAGCATCATCGGTTTCTTTTCTCCAGGAAAATGAACATTGATTTGATTGTCGATAAACTTTTCACAATCAAGTAATTCCCGTTCCTTTTTATCTTTGATGTCAACGGTTTCAAAGACATCAACCAGTAATGGTTCACCGAACTCTTTTTCGATAAGTTCCTCGTAAATACCCCACTGCTTCGTTGCCCAATCATGGACATCTCGTGACCATTTTATCCTTTCTTCCGAACTCCTTTTATAATTCTCCGCAATACGTTTCATGATGTCGGTAAAATCATTTGCATGGTTAATGTTTAAATTGAAATTTTCTACATGGTTAATGTTCAAATTATAATCTTCCACCTTGCCAACTCCTTAGTTTTTATTTTTTTGATACAAAAAAGCATGGGTTGGCAAGGAATATCTCAATGGAGAGGATACTCACCAGCCAAACCCATGCTTACTAGGCGGAACCGGTGAGTTCCAATCCTATTTAGTTTTTCTTAATATCAAGCTATAAATTTACCTTTCTTTTGACGTCATCTCCTTATCTTGATTTGCCTTACACTGATACTGTATGAAGGAGCCCATTCTTTATGACAAAAAACACAAAAAAACTGCCGAATACAAGTCCGGCAGCTTCTTTTCTTCAGTTTATTGTCCTTTTCCTAATTCATTAAGCTCTTTTGCCTTTTCCTGATCAGCATAGACACCGCCTGAACCGGAAAGGAAGTTTAATAGTTCAATACCGGCATTGCCCCAGAATTCAGCTTCTCCATCGTCATGAAAGAGTGTAGCGTCGAACATTTTGTCATAGCGACCTGGTGTATCGCCATAGACCATCCCGGCATGATTATTGATGCCGGCCGTTAATTCTTTTCCTCTATATGTGAGCGGCATGGCAACCACACATTGAAGATTTTCCTTGTATCGACGGTAATGTTCGAACAGCATTTCACTCCCAATCCAGAACCCCATGTTCAGGATGAATCCAATCGGGGTAGCTGAAGCGACTCCTCGGAGCATACCAATGATGTTCTTGGATGCTTTTGCTACATCATCCGCATTTGTCAGCATCTTTAAACCAGATGTGAGAACAAGCTTTCTTGATAACGTCTTGGCTGTTCCAGTTCCCCATTTTCCTTGGGACTTTGTAAGGTTTTGTATTGCGTTTTGGAAGTGCTTTTTAAGCCTGTCGTTTAGGGCTTTCTTTTTGACCGGATCCTTTTCTTTTATGATATTATCCAGCGTATCAAGAGCAGCCTGGATATCTTTCGAGGTTCCGTCATTAACCAATACTAATGCCTGCCTTAAACCTTTTGTGTTAACCCATTCTCCAACATTCTTTGGCAAATATGGAGACTTCCTCAGCCATGAGCTCAGATTCTTGATTCCCTTTCTGGCAAAATAGGAAGTTGCCATTCCCGCCACAAATGAAGCAGCAAAGCTGTTGAACCATTTGGCTGTCTCCAAAATGATTTGGTCATCATTTACGCAGAGAAGGTCAGGCTCAATCGATGTTACAAATCCTGTTTCTGCACTGAAATGGTGAGTTACAGCTTTAACCTGGCATGTTCCATTAATATCATTGATATCATCATTGAGGAACATCATATCATGAGGCTTTACTGTAGGATCCCCCAGCACTAGGATATTACCTTTATACATATCCTTCATATTGTCACGAAGAGAGGACATTCCAAAGTAGGTTGCCATTACTTCTGACGAGTAGAAATCCGCAAATTTAGCAACGACATTTGCTTCAACCACACGGGTCTTGTGTTTGTCATAACGGATATCCGCATCTGCATAAAGCACTGGCGTCTGATTTCCATCATAGTTAACGATCACGTTGGTATAGAGATTATCCTCACTCGCCTTTATATTGTTTTGGATAATATCGTAGTGCGACGTGTACAGCTTATGCTGCATGTATGGCCTTCTTGCTTCTTTTGTCAGATGCCTTGTCCATGTTTTGTTGGATTCATCAAATTGGTAGTAGGAATCATATTCAAAAGCACATCGCCAATATGGCTTTCCAAAGAATAGGGTAGACCTTAATTCAAACGGGTGCACTGCTGCAATGTAGTCCGGCGACGTATTGGCAACGGTCGTAATGATATCCCAAACCGTGTTGTTGTAGAATTTAACAACGACGTTCTTTTCATCCCCTGGATTGAAAATCTTGAATTTATTGGCCCACAGATTGCTCCAGGTAAAGTCATTAAAGATATTATTTCTTTCTCCATTTGGATGCACCCACTGCGAGAAAGTAGGAGAACCATTTGAGGAATAAATGTTTTGAGCTACTTCACCATACTCATCGTTATACCAAATCAGATTTCCTAAAGGTTTGGAAGCGGTAGTATCTGTTGTGTCCCAAGCCTGCCCAAAGTGCATAATGCCCAACGGGTTTTTCTTGAAGAGCTGTCCATCAGAGGCCCCGTTCATAAAGTCTTTTATCCAGCTTCCTTTAGAACCCATTAAACTGCAGATTAAATCTCTTGGCTCCGTCACAGAGAAAAGACCGTCATTGTCATCATCCGGGTCACCTGATATGACATTACCAAGCTCTACCCCGTCACCTTGAGCAACAATATCAATGACATCCCCTATTTCCATTTCAGTAATCGTTCCATTGAACACTACTGGCAAGTCCTTTGCGTTTCCGCTATAGCCCATCCTCAAATGGATTCTGGCTCCGGTTTCAAGAGAAATGGTCTTGTGATGTTCATTGGCTTTTTTATCGATCAGATCTTGCGGGATTTCATTCCAAATGTAGTTATCCCACCATTTTACTTCGCGATCAACGAAATCAATGTCTGTCCTGCGGGTTGTCAGGTTGGAGTAAACATTTGTCATTGAAATGACAGCAGTATCGGCTGCGATCTTTCTGGAGCGGTGAACGTCGATACTTTCAATTGCATTAAAGCCGTACATGTTATCCCAGAATTTATATTTTCCGAAGTAATCCCCTTCATGGATGATAAACATTTGGAATCCAGGGAAGGCCCGGACCATGCGCCCCCTCTGGTCATGCCTTCTTAAATCATGGAACATTTCCCTGTAAAGGGTTTGCGGATCCGCTTCATTATAGAGTCTCGTGTCGCTTGCAGCCTGTGAAGACTCCACTGCCTTATCCATTTCCTTGGCACTGAAATACAAGTTGTATCCCTTAGATGCCATATTGTAAGAGTAGAGGTAGCCATTCTTGTCCTCAATATGAAGAGGATGCTTGAGCCACTCCCAGTAGGTCCCCTGGTGCTGGAATAGGTCATGAAGCTTTTTCAAGTGTTTGAGATACAGATCATAAAGCTGTGTTTTGCTCAGTGTTTCAAGATGTTCTTTCATTGCCTTTTTAATCCCATTCTTATCGGAATTAACTTTCAATCCCGCCTTCTTGAGTACTTTTAAATCGTAGTATTCCAGTTCGAGCAGGGCTTCCACATAATCTGTTTTCTTGCCTCCGCCAGTTGTGATTTTCTCCTCTTTGCTTAAGCCGGCATATTTTTTATAAATCGCCTGGTTAAAGCCGCTTGCAGTATCAAACGGTTTTTGCGCATAGTGGTTAAATCTGCTTATGACTCCGGAAGCAACGTCGCTTGCCAGAATATCCTTAGAGGTCTTGACCTTTTTATTTGGATTTTCATATAAGGCAAACATGGCATCCCATGGACGGCAATATACTTCAAAGTTTTCCAAATTGTCATCAAGATGACGGGACATTTCATAATACGCAGCAAGCTGGGCAACAGCCATCTCAAGGTTATGTTTCCAGTTGTAAATCAACTTTTTGGCTTCACTGACTGACATGCCATTTGAGCTGATGTCAACCTGTGCTATTCCTGCACGGCCGGCTTTGGAAACCATAGGGTTATTGTTTTTATAATGCTTCCATCCAGTTGTCTTATCAAGAAATGCCTTCATCATGGTCATAAAGCGTTCTTTCGTCGGCTTTTTATCCGCCTTGTAAAATGCTTTTGCTTTAATGAAGTCCTGTTTCTTTGGTTTAACAATCTTTTCTTTCTTGATTAGCTGGTCAACCCTCCAGGATACTGTTGAGCCCATGCTGTAATGCATGTCGAAAACCATGGAATAGAATTCTTCTGCTGGAGTATAGGAAACTTGTTTGAGGGATTTATCCGCATCTTTCATGTCCCCTTTGCAGTCCTCAATGAAGTTTTTAGCAGAATAATATTTGGAGAAGTATTTATCAACGAGGGTATTGAGGTGGTTGTAGATTTTGTCCTCACTTGGTGTTGGCTCGCTTTTAAACTCTTCATAGCTATAATTCGGGAAAAGTTTTTGCCATTCGGCCTTTGTAGGGAAAGAATAGAATACAGGCGTTCCATCGTCACTGGTCTTCGTCAGGAATGTTTTCAATTCCGGATTTTTATAATTAGCCTGCGCAGCTTCCGAAGCCATTTGCTGGCCAGCTGACTGACTAGGATTAGCTTCGCCTTCTTCTTCTTTAGACCAATTAAAAACCCAATTTAGCGGCTCTACCCCATCTGTCTTTTGCATTTCCTCCAGGATGCCCCAATCGGCTTCTGTTGTATTAAAGAGTTTGTTGATATCCCCGCTGCTAGTATAAGCAGCAACACCTGCAGCATCAAACATGTTCATCTGATGGCTCTCTCCATACATCTTTTCTACATTTTCACGGAATGTCGTAAGGGTAGAAAAATAGAAGTCCGGGTCCACATAAATTCCGTTGGTTAAATTTTTATATGTCTTGATTCCGGCATCCAGGTGAGGAAGGATAGCGTTAACCTCTTCATAGGTCGGAAGTTCAAGGTCGGGATAAACCTCCAATTTTCTCAGCCTAGCTTCAATCATACGGTCATTCGCAAATGCATTCTTATGTGCCTTTAACATTTCCAGGTCCATATGCTTTGCATTCCCTGGCAAGGCTTTCAGTTCTTCTCTCTGCCGTTGAGTCTTATCAAAGCCGATAGCTGAAATCATAACGTGGAATCTTCCGGGGAAACCAGGGACTGTGCTTATTCTTACACTTTGGAACATGATGTGCCTGATGCCGAATAGCTGAGCCAGATCGTTCTTAACGCCAAGGTAGCCATTCGTAATGCCTTGTGCGTATTGCTTGGCGTATTCATCGGATTTACGGATTAGCCTGCTGAAATCCTGAGCTGCATCTTCGTCCATCTCCAGAACAATATCAAGATACGGATCTCCTCCACCCAAGTATTGAAGCGTCGGTGCTTCCCCGGCCAATACATGCCCACTGCTGAACTCATTTGAAAAACGGGCATTTACAGAAAGCGGAATAAGGTGTCCTTTGATTTCGAAATCGTTCATTTTCACACCGAGCTCACTTGCTTCAATAATGCGCATTCTCTTATTGAACTCTTCTTCATATTTATCAGCCGTTTCAAGCATATTGTCTGCGCCGGAAGCGATTTTCTTTAGGACTTCAAAATTAGCTGCTGTACCCGGGATATAGAAAACTCCCTTATCCTCATTGAAATAGCGTTTGAAGAAAGATTCCATGGTCCGCTGATTTTCAACACTTTTCATTTTCGCCAGAATGATTATCCCCTGCTTCTGCCGATTGATGTAAGGAGATTCATTGTAATCTACCGGAGGAGTTTCATTGGACCTCTCAAAGAAATCCGTCAGGTCATTCCATTCAAATCTTTCTTTATAGAACACCCTGCTCTCATAAGGAATAAAGATATTCTTTTGCTGAGTCAGCTTCTCCCACTCTTCTTTAAAATCATTGTCATACATCTCGGAGAATATTTCCTCACCAGCGATAACTGCATTTTCAGCTGTTTCACTCTTAATAGGATATTTATCTTTAAGATATTTGACTACATCCCAGAAAAACCCATCTTTCTTGCCGAAATAATCAATGACCGAATAGTCTTTAATATTGGCATCCTTATAAACTTGATATTCTCGGAGAAGTTTTTTGGCAGTTTCTGAATCCTGTTCCTTGCTTTGGAATTGAAGGCTCTTCTTCAAATCGATACGGTGTTTCTCTGGAGAATCCGCATTCTTCATCCAGTTGATGGCTTCCCTTCGCTGCTCCAAAAATTCTTCATCTGCTAGAGTAAAGGACAACTCATTTTTAATGGGGCCTTCCAGACGCTTAAAGTAACGGTGTTTTTCTTCACGCTCTACAAGGGCCTGATTATAATACCAACGCATTAAAGGGTAGCTGATAGATTCATTAAGGCTGCTATGATCCATTAGATAAGCCTCAGAGTTGAATTCTACAAGTGTCAGCGTAGCTGTAAGAGATTCAGGGAAATTAGGGACAGTTGATACCTCAATGTCCATCAAGCCGACATCCTGTACACCAATTACCTCATTAATATAATAGTTGTCGATAGGAACGAAAGGTGTTTTGGCAAATTGAGCCAGAAGCGGTCTTAGCCCATCAACTTCAAGGAAATTCTCTTTATCTCCGGCTTTTCTAGGGATAAGCTTACCGTTAATGTTCTCAATATCATGAAAGTAAAGGTCCATTTTTAAAGTAGTGAGGGTTTGCCCACGATTGACTAAAACGGATGATTTCGTGCGGAGTGTTTTGACCCGGGAGATATTTGAGGTTTTGTCCACATCAATTGCCACTGGTGGAATTGTCAGGATGACATCCCCAATCCTTACTTTTGAATGCAGCTTTAAGTCATCTTCCGTTTGTATCCCTTTAAGGAATTCTTTCACGCGATCATCATAAGCTTTGAAGAAATTGTGATTGTTTGGCTTTTCGTCCTCACCATTCGCAAATAGGAGAGTATCTGTATTCAGCTCACTGTCAGGGAGACTGACGGGATCTCCTTCTACATTAGGCTCTAAGGTTCTGTCCGGATGGGACATCCCCTGCCGGTTATCATCACCTGAATCAAAGACCTTTATGTTCAACTCGTGTATCCAGCTGTATGGATTTAAGATGCTTGAGCCTTTAAGGGCATCGTCAAATTCAAAGTTTGCTAATGGAACATGGGTGAACTTCTTTGATTGTTCTACAAGCATGGATTTGTTTACATGAACAAAGGAACTGCCTCTTTTGATTTTGTCCTTTATGGGTGCAGGGTTTTTCTCAGCGGTAGCATAGAGGTCGCAAATATATCGGTTTCCATAGTAATCCAAGCTCGGCTGATCTCCATCCTTTGCTCGGTCAAAATGAAGGACAACCAATGCAGTTCCGTTCTCGCTGTATTTAAGAAGTTTTTTATTGTATGCCAAGGCTTCACTGGCCACCTCAAACATGTCTTCTGTTTTTAACCCGTAGATGTCTGCATATCGCTTATTTTTTGATGATTTATACTCATCCTTCTTCTCTGGATCATACTCGGCTGCATCAATTCCGTTGTATCGGACTTCGATCTCGGAACCCTCATTGATTCCATATCCGCTGAGAAGGTCCGTCGTTGAGACAATTGAAGCTCTTATTGTATCGCCATCATGAATTTTCATTACTTTTGCGATAGCAATGTAATCCATAGTGGTAGAAGGAATACTCTCTGTTTCTGCCATCGATTTGAACATTGAGTTTGCTTCGTTGATGGTTTCCCCCTGGATTTCGGCTTTTGGACCAATAGACAGCGGGGAACTGAACACTTCTTTTTCATAGCGGTACCGCCCTGCCCGAACCAGGCGCTTAGCTTCAAAACCGCAATCCACATAGACAATTTGTTCACGTATTTTGGTAATTTCCATATCCCTGAACTCAGTAAGATGGTGGAATCCTATTTCAACAGGGTACCGGCTTACTTTCTTTTCTATTTCGGACAGGAACAAATGAAAACGGGGGCTCGTGGCCACTTTGCCATTATTTCCTGCATGAAAAAACGTATATCCATCATCCAGGTAAACACCTACTCGCCATGGTGAGTCTTTGCTCAATCTGGAAAGAGAGGTAATTAATATTTTTTCCTTCATCCTTTTCACCTCTTGTCTAATAAAAGGAAAAGAGCTAACGGAATCGTTAACTCTCTTTTCCCTACTAATATGCGTAACCCTTATTCATGGCATTTGCAACCTGATTTTCCAACCACTTGCGGTCAATTTGCTTGGAATTGTCATTTACATTGACGTTTGTAGCCATCTTCATGTTGGACATTGCCATTACTTCATTGTTGATCAAAGCGGCGATATCATTACTGCTCATGCGCTGGGCTGATTTAGCATTAATCCTGATATTGAGGTATTCCCCATTATCATTCTGTGCGACACGGGCTGTCGGAGCACCAAGTGTCTCAGGTGCCACGGGTGCCATTTCCTGCAGACCTTCCGGTGTAGGAGCACCTTTCATAGCTGCATTCGTTGCCCATAGGGACGCAAATCCAGCTGTTGCCACTCCCAAAACTCCAGCTGCGCTTCCGCTGAATTTTGCCTTTGCCTGTGTGGCTATCTCCGCAAGGGTGTTGTCCATTTGATCACGGATGGTTCTATAAACAGGGACTTCGCTGTTTGGAAGTATACCTGGATTTCGGCTTTGGCCATTCATGATTTCCATTACATTTCCCGAATCCTCAAAGCGGTCCGTAATGTTGTTTAGCCTGCTGGTATGTGCTCTGAAAACGGCCTTTTCAAGACTTTCTCTGTGGGCATCCATGGATTCATATCCAAGTTCTTTGGCGACGCGGTTCAGGTAGCCTGCCCCTTCCGTTCCTGGAAGGTGCTCACCTGTCCGAACTACATTGGATAGTTTATCGAATCCAATACCCTGGGAAGCAAACATCATTAAGCTTGACTGCCGGTTTCCGTTAACACCCATGCTGCCGAAAGTCTCTTCTGCCCCGCCTAACAACTCTAAAGCTGTTTTCATAAAGCTTTCTCGGGATCCTCTATAGACCTCTCCATCCCCGATTTCAAGGAACGGCTTATTCTTGAAGAGTCCTCTATCTGCTAAATCAGCGGCAGCCTGACCATAATCAAGGTTATTGCTCGGATTATTAACCTTGTCAATCATAGCGTAGAGGTCTTTCATGACTTCTTCAGAAGTTAGCGCAGACCCTTCCACTTTTTTGGCTGAAATGGATTTCTGTGAGTATTCACGCAAAAATTCATCGACAATTGCTGTTTCACGAACATAATCATCTTGGGTGTATTTAAGGGCACCCTCTGCCTGGTTGAAAAGCTTATATTTTGTCTCAGACAGAGACATAAAGGCAGCTGACATTCTCATACGGGTGTTATCTACACTTCCGATAGTAGTAGACGTCGAGCGGGCTAGAACGGACTTTTCATGCTCTTCTAATGCAAGATTTGTGAATTCACCATTCTTCGCAATGCCCCAATTGCCATACTGGCCGGTTTTTGCAACTGCTTCCCTGATTCTCTCCCTTGCCTCGTCCCCATGGAGACTGCCAAGAGTGAGGTTTTCTGAACCGGAGAAGAATTGCTCCGAGGCAGTAACAATGTCTTTATGAGTGACTTCAAGCCCTGTGATTTTTGCCAAACTGGATCGGAAGCTTGCTTCATGGCCACTCATGATTTCTGCAGCTTGATTCAGGTTTTTCGCCGTTTCCTTTCGGTTTAATCTGGCCATATCGTTAAGGACAGCCGCTCTGCGTTCATCATCTTTAATGCCATATTGTGATAGGATGACTGCGATGTTATCTCCGTCGAAGTCACCGGATATACGCTCAGCCATACCTGGCAATCCGACAACCTGACCGTTGCCAACCGCTTCACTGATCTTAAGCTTGAGTGACTGGGTTGTACCTGTATCAATGGAAGGGTAACGGATGGCAGTTGAATACGTATCATGCTTATTCCAATTCTTCAGTACCCAATCGGTCATCTCATCAGACTTAATGTTGGATGTGTCTACGCCCCATGATTTTGCGATGTTTTCAGCATTGTCCCCAACCAGGTTCCGGACATCATCCACATTCATGTAAATGTGGCCTTCCCTTGCCATCCCTTTGTTCACCCACTTACCATCTTCCTTTTGGTAGGCAAGCAGCGGGTTTACGCCGCCAAATTGGTATTGGGAGGAATTATCGAGCCTTCTGGCCATAATTCTGGACATGCCCTCTTTTGAAGTCGAGTCACCCAGCGTTTGAATAAGCCTGGATGCTTCCATATTGATTTCATCTGCAAGTGATGATTTAGCTTTTGCAACTTGCTCTTCCGAAAACTTGTTTGTAACAAAAGTGGAATTATACTCATCCATCTTTCTGGCGATTTTAGCATAATGCCCTTTAACAGAATCAAGGAACTGCACTTTGTCATCCTGCCTCATATCGCTTGGGAGCTTCATGGAATCTACATCAATAAGCGGGATATACTGATTGGCTGCAAATTCAGGGAGCTTCATATAAGCTGTGCCATTATTCCTTAAGAGGAACTTTTGAAGCTTTTCTCCCTGACCTCCGGCTTTGAGGTTGTAGTTCACTGCTCCGGCATTAAGGACCGTTTTTGCATAATCTCCTACAGTAAACATCTGATTATGAGCGGATTTCATTGGAATCTGTTCGAATGAATCCTTGCTGACATGAAGAACACCATCTTTTAATTGTGCATTCACGTCCGTCATGATTCCCATTCCATCGCTCGTATAATCAATAACAGCATCTCCCGCTTTCGGTGTCCATCCTTTATCATGATTAAGGGCAGCTTTCACGGTTTCACTGAAGACTTTCTGCTGCGCTTTTATCTCCCCTGTAGTACCTGCACCGTAAACTGTCTCACGAAGCCAATCTACATGGGCGGATGATTCACCAGGCTTAGCCAATTTTGTGGAGCGGTAAGAACGGTCGAGCATTTCAATTTCCTTAATCGTGATCTTGGCATTATTCAATCCACCCTGACGATTCCATACATCATGCGCCATTGTCAATTCCCCGAAGACTTCACGGTTCAGGCCAAGATTTTTCCGCCAATTAGCTGAAAATTGCTCCCTAGCCTCATAACTTAATTCCTGGCCGCTCAATCCAAAGTCGGAAGCAACCGTATACTGGCCATTTTTCTCAAGCTTTGTTCTAATTCCAAGGGTTTTTTCAACATCCTCATAATACTTGCTGAGGTGGCCAGCGGCTGAAGCACCGTATTTTTCTCGAATGACGGTATCGTAACCACGGATTAATCCGGCAAGGTCATTTACCCCCTTCTTTTCACCAAGATGGGAAATGACTTGTTCAATGCCCTTTTGTCCGTACAAATCACTCATGACTTCACCGAGCATCGGCACCATAGTTGCACGGAAACCGCTCTCGGTCACAGCTTTGAAGCCATGTCCTGTTCTTCGTTCCCTTCCAAGAACCAGAGATCTCGAGGAAGGATCATCGGCATTAAACCCTAGAAGGGTTACCTTATCACCCTTGCGGAAACGTTTTTCATCAACGATAGGAGCTGTGACCATGCTATTGATGGTATATTCCCCAACAGTCAGCTTGCCGTTCTTATCAAGCATGCTGCTGATATCAATTTCAAGTGGTTTGTCGAATTTAATGCCTTTTGTCTTCCAATCTTCTATTCCCTGCTTTTCGGCTTGTTTTTTAATAGCTTCCTCAATCGTATTGTTGAAGGACACACTGTCCGCTTTCACATTGATACGAACTTCGTCTATACCATCAAAGGCAGACATGAGTCTATAATCCATGAATGCAAGACCTTCACTCGTTGAAAGCATGCCCATATCAAGAGCTTTGGTCATTTGGCGTTTCATGTATTCAGGGGCATCTGATTTATCAATCATTTGCTTATATTCATTTACTTTTTTAGCGTCTTTTAGCTTAAGAGCAATTTCTTCATCTGTCATGTAACCGGTTTTCATGGTTAAACCGCGCCACTCATTATTTCTTTCAAGAGCTTCATGTGCAGCAGAAGAAATGAAACTGTTCTTGTAGCGATAATCTCCATCTTTTCCCGCCTTTTTTAAAGCGGCTGAGGCATGCTCCTGGCTAAGGGCACGATAGTTGATGGTCTTATGCGGGTTCTCTACAGAATCCGAATAATAATTACCAAGGGCCATGTAAGTACGGGCATCCGCACCAGCGGTCCCAATATAACCCATGCCAGCAGCACGGTTATTCATACCAAACATGCTTCCTTTCAGCCCAACTCCCGGAATGGATTTAGCTGTTTCCATCAAACCTCCGGCTATAGCAAGTCCTTTTGCCCGGTTGTCCATGGCATCAAAGAAAGAGACACCCTTTTCTTTAGCAATCGAGGCAATGTCATCGACCGTTTTATTAAAACCAAGTCTGCTTTGATTTCGCCTATACCACAATTCAGCAAAACCTGTGACATCCCAGCGGCTTGAGCGCACTTCCCCCGCAATTGCCGATCTCAGTTCAAACATATTGGCATCTTCAAAACCAAGCTTCCTATTTGCGCTTGATGGAACAGGGTCCACTTGTCTGCTAACGCGGTAGCGAAGCCCTTGCTGAATTTCCACAAATGGGTTTCTCCGGCCTGTCCCCTGAGCTTTCAGGGACAACTCCTTTGCCTTTTTTGAATAATCCAATATCATGTTTAAGGCATCGGTAACGGTTGTGCTATGGTAAGCTTCTGAATTTCTAACTCCTGAACGAATGACAGCTGCTTTGCGGCTTGAGCCCCACCTAACTTTTTGGTCAGCATCAAAGCTTGGAAGTTCGATTGAAGCCAACCTTGGATTTCGGACAATCTCCTCATACGTTTTCAATTCACTCATGTTCATGCCGCTTTTCTTATCGGCCAATATCAGGAGAGGGTTGCCACCTTCCATAAATCTGATTTGCGTATTGAAATCGTTGCTGTATGCAGAAATAATTTTCCCCACCAGGTCTTCATATTTCGCTGCCATGCTTCCGGCTTTTTTGACGGTGCTTGCATCGTTCATGCTATGAAGCCCGAAGTTCTTTTGGAACAGGGTATGAATATGTTCATCCTGCTTCTGTAGAAATTCTTTAAGCTTTGAATTGCCATTGATGGCATCTTTGGCTTTTGCATGGGATTGAGAATAATTAATGCTGTCCTGTACAACCTCTGGCAAGTCAGCCATAAGAGATCTAATAGCTTTGGACCGCTTATCCGTTACCCTGTCGGTTACTTCACGGACAAAGCTGCTGTTTCCTTTCGTCTCAACGTGATCACGAACAAAATTGGCCATGCTCGTAAGCGCTGTTTCAATCTTATTGCCGGAATGCACTTCCTGGACCATCCCCTCTGCAATGGCCCTTACTTTTTTAGCCTCTTGGCCTTCTGCAGAGAATCCAAAGTTATTGATAATTAAGCTTGAGAGTTCGTCAATCCTTGCAATTTTATAAGTCTTTTCAGGATTTCCAACCCGTTCTCCCCTTCTTCCACCATTAATAAGGCTTCTGAAAGAATTCTTGATTTGTTCAGTATTCTTCGCATTAAAGACCATTTCATCATCTTTGCCAAAAGTAAAATTGAAGAATTTACTGCCTTCTGCAGTTAAAGAGGCTTTATTATCCCCAAGCTGATCGAAACGATTTTTTATATGACGGAGAGCTATGGACTTTTGGTCATCCGATAAAGCCGTGTGGTTCAATCTCTTCATAACATTTTCCCAAACTTCTTTCTCTCCCTCTAGACGGTTTACCAGATGGGGGAACTTCATGGCCAGTTCATCACTGCCGCCCCTGTTCAGTATATGTGTCTTCCAGTCAAAATCCTTACCTGCATTTCCAGCACTGTTTAAATGACCATACAGCTCATTCATCTTTTTAAAGCCGTTTTGGTCAAACATATTTTCATATTCTCTGAAGGCATGGTCCTGCAGCTTAATGTTCCTAAGCTGCTTTGTCGCTTCATTATTCATTGGAAGGAATGCACCGTGAATCTGCTGAGCAAGCCCGGCTTCCGTTTCGGAGAACATCAGGATGCTTTTGCCTGTTATGTCCTTTGAATCAAGTCTTACCCCAAAACCTTTTTGGTCTGAGTTGGGAAGTAGAACGTCCTTAAGAAATTCCTTCACAAAAAAACGTTCATTAGATGGAAGAGAGGTGTCAAGATTTGACCAGCGTGCCTCTATCCTATCTCCATTCATTCTTCCGACCAGTGTGTGCTTTTGTTTAACCGGATCAAACATGCCACTTTGGAACGAAAAGACTTCCTGTCCAACCTGAAGCGGATTGGTCTTTATGGATGAAGGGGAAAAGGCGTAGGTTTGGGTCCGCTTAGCTTCTTCGATAAATCCCTGGATGTGTTTGTTTGTGAATCCTGCTAATTCGATATTCGCCTGAATATCATCAGCAGCTAAGTGATAGAGATAAGAGGGCAGTTTTCCTTTTCCCGCCTGCTTTCCGCTCTTAATATCACCTTTTCCTAATAAATACTGGTGGATATGTTCCTGCCTTAGACTGGCACCGGTTAAAGAATAAGGATTTTTTGTTGTAGCGGAATAAGCGTGGTAGAAATCGAGGGAATTTTTAGAGGCTGTTTCAAGAAATCTTTTCGTGCTCTTGTTTTTAACGGTGCTCATAAGCGCTGGCAAGTCATAGGCATGGATATTGTAGCCGCCTAATAGCGAACCTGTCTTCTTAACATGACCTTCAAAAATGGACATAGCTTGGCTCAATTTCGTCCCTTTGGAATAGAGGTTTTCAAGCCCCATCTCAATTTCCTCAATCGTCTTTCTTGTAAAGGCAGCTCCTGCTGAAGGCACCCTTTTATGTTCCAATAAGGAGGTGTAAGCTTTCCCGTCAAACTGGGCAGTTTTAAAGTGGTTGACATTTGAATATTTGGCCAAGTCCAGCAAAGTACGGTGCATATCCTGCGAGACCCCCATCATCGGGTTCTGCTTCAATAGCTGGATCTGGTCCTTCATCCGCTGGTATTCTTTCTTACCTGGAGCTATTGCCATAGAGACAATATTCTCCTTCGATTTGACGAATTCTCCTTTACTGAACCGTGTTCCTCCAAAGCTAAGCTCGGTAACGGCGAAAAGGTCAATGCCTTTTCCGACCCTAAGATGTTCAGGAGTTCCAAGTGCTTCTATATCAAAGAAAGCAACATTCTGATTGGATTTAAGTTTCATAAATGGGTTGAGTGCCTGCTGTGCGTTTACGTTAAAGCTGTTTGGTGTCCTGGCAGACTCCCATATGTCCAAGGTCTTCGTTCGGTGTCCTTCACTAAGATTGTTATAGAGGGCAGCAAGAGGCTCCTGTCTTTCCCTAGCGGCTCTTCGGGCTTCCTCATTTTGTATCTTCATGTCATAGGAGCCATCCGCTGAATCATAAACAGGATACAAAGTTCTGTTTTTGGGCTCTACTCTTTCAATATCGGCTTTAGCCATAATATCCCTCCTAAAAATAAAGGCGCCCATCCTTAAGAAGAGTGAGCGCCGCGGTATTTAGAATAATGAATGGACAGATTCATTAATGGTGTCTAATACATCTTTGTGAACGTCCCGCATGACGTTAATGGAGGTTTTCACTCCACCTGGACCATTTCCAAAGTTTCTTGTAAGCTGGACATCAACATCTGATAGTCCGGCACCCTGCAGGACTTCACGGATTCTTCCGACATCGATCAAACTGCTGAGTGAGTTCATTGGAATGGCTTTCTCGCCTTGCCTGTCAGCTCGGTCCTGGTCTTTTTGCCAGTAGCCAGAGTTTGTCGGATTAACTCCCTCTTTTCTCATAACCTTGATTTTTATATCATCAAGATTGACACCAGCATTCCAGCCAGACCAATTTTCTTCCGGAAGGTAATGGGTCTTGAAATAACTGTCGATGTCTTCTCTGCTATCTACATCCATGCCCCATGATCCTTGGAGGATTCTTTTTATGTCTTTCGGGACATACTTCAGAATCTCCTTTCTTTCCTTCGCACTTGTCGTTTCAAGGAAACGAGGAACATACTCCCTCTCTTTCGGAGTCAGGGCTCTCATTAGCGCAGTTCTATCAGCGGCTGAACCATCCATGCCATAAAGCGTACTTTCATATTCTTTTCTGTATTGGATGGCTAATGCGGTATATTTGCCTGCCTGATAGGCTTCCTTATCGGAATCAATCATGTCAATTCCGCTGGAAAGGTCATCAATTTTTGTTTCTACGGCTTCTAAGTCACCATAACCTGTTTTTTTCGCCAACGACAAGAGTTTTTTCTGATCGGTTAAAAAACGTTTTAACCCCTTGTTTCTCCTGCCCTTTTCCTCGGCTTCGTCGAAGAATTCATTAACATCGACACCTTCTTCTGCCATGGCGAGCTTTCGGGTCTTTTCATAAAGTCCGCGGTATTTTACATACTTAAGCCGGTCAAAATATTCATTGATTTCCCTTTCCGTCTCCCGCTCTTTCGGTATCCACACCCCATCTGCACCTGGAATAAAGCCTTCAACGGTTTCATCAAATACCCGGAGAGAAGAAAGGCCGGCACCAATAGCAAAACCTCCAACCCTGCCTAAACCAGCCATTTTCTTTGATTTACCCCAAAGATGCCCGATTGCAGCCAATTCCGCCCCAGCCAGGAGCGGATTCTGAGAAGCTACTGTGTTCAACATCGGCTTAATCCATGCCTGGTATGGCTCCGTCCAAGGACGCCAATCTGAACCATAAACCTGATCGCGCCTGTAGCTTTCAATTGGTGTTCGGACCTGGAGGAATTTATCCGCTAATACACCGACAAATGGAACTTTCGGCAGGATATCATGCGTCAGCGCCTCCATGTATTTTCCGACTGTTATCATGTCTCTTGAATAGATGGCATTGGTTGCGGCTGAGCTTCCATTATCCTTTATCTGTACAGGGTTCTTCCATGTCCGGTTGGCAAGGATCGCGTTTAGGGATTGGCCCTTATTGGTCTCAAACCAGAAGCGCCCCTCCTCATTTTTATTCGCATATACCACTGCAGACATGGTTTCATAGGTATCCTGGTTGTAGCGGTCTGCAGGATTTGCAGATATGCCAATTTCCAGTTTTTCTCCCGGCTTAATGAATTGTCCTAACCAATCAATGGCATCCTGATTGTCCTTTTTCGTTAATTTCACACCGGCAAGACGAATAGGAGAATCAAATTCCCTGACCATAAAGGTATTGGCATCGACAATCTTCGTTACTGTTACGCTCTTCTTCTCTATTTCAGCATTGGAGAATTTTTTATCGTACCACCTCATGGTGTCTTCCTTGCTTCGCACCTGGTCGATGATCTCATCGTATTCTTTCTCCATGTCCGGAGTCATGCCGCCTGATTGACGGAGCAGGGATACTTCATGCTTTGCTACTTTATATTGGTCGGAGTCTGGGTCAATATCTGCTAGAATCCGGAAGCGGTCAAATATTCCGTATTGACCTGTCCCGTCTGGGTGAAGATTGTAAAACCTTTCATATGCCTCTCCAGGAAGTCTCATTTCACCTTGCTTGATTTTTACATATGGATCACCATGGAGGAAGTCAACTGAAGATTCAATGCCCGGCAGCCAGTCTGGCATGGTATTTCGTATTGGAGAATAATAGTTTTTGTTAGGGTCACGCGGAACATAACGACGGCCAATCTCCGAAAGTGCTCCACCCATACCGCCAAGGCTCATGTCCCAGAAAGCGCGGTTAGGAGAAGTCATCAAACTGGAGGAGGCCAGGGTAGTGCCACGCCATGATTCTTCGTAGCCCATACCAGTTTTGGTCAAGAAACCATAAATACCGGATAATTCCGAAGCACTGTAGAATGAATCCAGCGCCATGCCTTTTAAACTATCAAGTCTTTCAATATCCCCAATAGAGCCTTCAAGCTGCTTATTATTGAGCTTAAGCATGGAGGTCAATGAAGCTGTCTTTGTTCCTTTTCCTTGAAGTGCAAGTTCGTAGTTTTGGTATGCTAGCAGCTGTTTGATCTCCTCAGAACTTGCACCTGAACCTGCTCCAACGGCACCATAGCCTGTTCCATATCCTCCAGAACCAGTTGCTCCTGGAGTCTTGTATGCAGCTGTCAGGAAGTTTCCATAGTTTATGACGCCAGCTCCGGCACCATGAGTAGGTCCGCTTCCGCTCATTCCGTTAATAGGATCAATAGGATTTATCCCGCCCCAGGTTCCTTGGCTGCCATATTTATCATAGGTGGTTATGCCACCGGATTGGGAGACTCCCACATACGCGCCTTCTGTTGCAGGATTGCGCTGCTGGTCAATATAATCATTTATGGCTGCAAGATACTCCCTATGTGCACTCTTCAGACCATCATGTTCTCTTCTTGGCTTAAGAATTCTTCCAACTGTACCATCAATCAAATTACCGACAAGCGGAATGTTTTGAATTTCGCTAAAACCGCCAGTAACGGCGTATGGTCTGTCTGCTTCGTGCTTCTTCTCATAATGATAAGGGTCTGTTATGAAATGCCTGATTGGAGCAAGAGGATTTGTTAATGTTGGCATCCAATGATTGGACCAGTATTCGCTTTCGCTTCCATACATGGTGTCGGTGAATTTGTAATCTGACTTTAACTGGCGATACCAGTTTGGTCGGTAATACTCAATTCCGCTACCTGCCCATGGAGTAGGAGAACCAACGCCCCAGTATCTATTCTTACGTACTGGATCCTCTCCGCTTTCATAGTAATCCCTTACCTGTTCGGCACTTCGGAAGTCCGTAAACATGCCAAATGTCATGAAGTCGAGCTGCTTAACACCAACCCACTCATTCATTTGGTCAAATCCGGCATTCTGGAAAACTCTTGACCAAGGGCGCATTGCCTTGTTGATGCCAAGTAAGTCTTTGGCCATTGCAATGGTCTCATGTGTATTCACATAGGCATCTGCAGCGGTATCACTGATCGTGTCTCCTGTTAAGCCATCGAAGTAAACAGCTTGCTGATAAGCCATATAAGGCATAGCGATCCTGCGGAGATATTGGTTTCCTATGATGCTTTGGAAAGAACCAAGATTTTGCCTTGATAACCCAAGCCCAAAGTTTGTGAATTGGTTATCTAATCGCTCTGCCAGCCCATACATAATAGCTGTTGTAGTCGTGACATTTTCTAAGCTGTCGCCATTTGCACGCCTTCCTGCGAATAATTCCCTCGCAGCAACCTTTCCGGCAGAAAGCACATTGGACACAGCATCCCGCGCAAACATTTCTGCATTAATCGCCACATCCCAAGCATCGTCTACTGGACGTGTAAGGAGACCAAAATTGATTTGGGAAAGCTGCTGCTTAACCTGGTCAGCCATTTGGGATTTTCTCATAATGATGAAGTCGGCACCATTTACTGCAGGTGTTTTAGGCTCAGGAGCCCTTCCCCACTTTGGCTGGGCTCTTAGAATACCTTCCTGAAGGTCAAATCCAAGAGCGGTCAGTTCTGGGGAACCGGCATACATCATTGCTGTTTCATCGAAAGCTGTAGCGGGCCCGTTGAAACGGAGCACATCGTCAAGGAAGGTTTTTGCTTCATAAGGACGCAGTTTTTCCTCAAATATGTTTTCATAGCTTTGAAGGTCTGTTAGAAGTTCAAGGTCTTTGGCTGCCTTAACATCGGCATCAGAAATAACACCTTTTTCCCTGGCATCGATCAGATACGCTAAAGAACTTCTCCTTCGCTCCCCGCTCTTTGCCAGTTCAGGAGCGAAATCAACCGCTTCGTTGTCTAATGCCCTAAGTGCATATTGATGAAAGGCCCTCCTGATATTATCTGCAGCCGGAGTAAGTGTTTCATCTTCCCCAAGGAATGGAACCATCATTGCAAGCGGGCTTGGCAGTTTTCTTTGAACGGCTACGTCCCTTGAGGACATTGTGCCTTCTGGATCATCGATATAAGCTTTTGCCCATTTCTTTATTGCGTTAACGGATGGGTCCTTTACAATAGCAGATTCCCGTTCTGCTAAGCTATTGTAGTGGGAGGAGCGACTAAGCTCCTTATAAAGGGAAAGGTTTGAATTGCTGTCAAACTCCTTATTGAAGGCAACCAGGGCTTCTACCAAGTAACTGTCATCAGACAAGCGGGAGAAGTCAAAGGATTCCCCGTTTACTTTTACGCTTCCCAATACTCTGTTCACATGAGGTGCAAGCACTTCTGCTGCTTCTCTGTTTAACCCGGTAGCACTTCTTTCAATTCCTGAACGGAGGATTCCATAAACGTCCCTAACCCTATCCGCCTGTTCTTCAGGTCTTGCAAGCTGAAGGTCATAAGCAAGGCTTCTTAACGCATTCGGACCATAATTAGGATCTGACAGCTTATTCCATGCCTTTTTATAGGTAGTTGCATGACTGTCACCCTCTTGGTGGCCAATATCGAAAGCTTTTTTAAGCCAACTACGATCATCCGTTTTTTCGAGCTCACTGTAGTTGATCATGTTTTTGTGCATACGGGAGAATGCGCCAAACTGAGGGGCGATGTATAGATTTTCATCAATTAGCTGCAGACCACCCTGTTCGGTAAAGCGGAATACATTTCCCCCAGTATAGAAGTGGCTGCTGTTATTAAGAGGATTCCTAATAGCGCCTTCCTGAGTGGCTTTTGATACATCTTCAAAGGTCTGGCCATTTAAATTTCTAAGAAATCCCTGTGTAGTACCTACATTAAGGACATGGAGCCCTTCCTTCATTTTTCCGGAGCGGAATGCCTGCCACGGGGTTAGGTCAAGGGGGTTGATGTTTATAAATGGAACCTTCCATGATTCCTGGGCAAAATCAAGGGCATTCCCAATCCCTTCCCTTAAATGCCGGTTATCCAGCACTTCCCCCGTCCCTTTGTGGGACAGCAGATAAGGGTCAATGACCATATCATTAAAATCAAAGTTGATTCCTTTTTGTCTTAAGAGGTTGTTTAAGTCCTTATCATAGCGATTCCGATCCAGGAATTTTTGCATTTCCTTCGTTACATCGACTGTTACCTTATTGTTCTTGTAATCTATATCGTCGATAAGTAACCCATGCTGGCGCTTTCTTGCTTCATCCCAGTTAATGGCCTCACTTACTTTTACAGGGTTAAACCCCTTGCCTTTAAGAGCTTTTCCAAGAAGGGAAGTGGATTCCACAGCCTGCTTAATAAATCCATAAGCCGCTCCACTTTCCATTCCCTTTGCAATCCTTGAGATATCTCCTTTATGCTTTGCAAAAAGCTTAGGTGCAGAATCCGAGAAATCCTGAATGGTATCGTGAAGGGTTTTCTGGAAAGTATCTCTTATGGTTTTATCCTGAAAAGAGATTTTGTGCTTGTATTTTCCTTCCTCAAGCTGCTTAACAAAATCGGAAACGTGCTTTGAAGGAGAGTGGAAGACATCTCCTTTAGTGGTAGAATGGTAATCTGCAAGGGCAGATAAGACTCTGTCTCCCCCGTGTTTTTGAATAACGGCATTCTTGCGAAGGGAGTCCATAATTTTCTGCTGCCTGTATTGCGATGTCGCCGCATATTGGAATTTTGTCAGCCCGCCAGTCTGCCGTTTACTGAATTGGTTGTAGAACGCAGAGCCAAACGTCGTTTTATTTTGACCAGGACGGTTCAGCTGAGCATGTCTTTTTTGGATATTATTCCGGACGGAGTGTTCAAAGTTTCGGCGCATCTCGTCCTGAATATTTCGGTCAAACCCTGCCCTGACAGTCCTTATAACAGATGGGTTGTCTCCCAGCGCATCTGAAACGCCCCCCATTAAGGTGCGAATATCTGATAAAGCATTCATTGCCCTCGTATCTTGACCGAGCATCCTGCTGGTCGTCAGAGTCGCACCAGAAGTGGCTTCTGAAAGTCTTCGTGCAAGTGCTGCACGATTACGATAAGCCACTATTCCTCCCCCAACAGCTGCGCCGGCTTTAACAGTGGATTCCAGCAGACTCCCTTTATCTTCGCGCTTTTCAGCCATTATTCCTCACCGCCTTTATTCTTGCGTTTCTTCTGAACTTACCAGGCTAAGACCCCGGATGTTTTCAAGAAGCCATTTAGCTTTCACATAATACTCCGTAATCTTTTCCATTGGCCATGCCTCTATTTCTTCCAGCGGAATATCGTGGAAGGCTTCCTTTATCACAAGCGGAAGCTGATTTTCTACATCCTCCATCTGTTTTTCCCATCTGGCAATCATGATTTTGATTTTCTGGGCATCTGTATAGCCAGATTCCTCGAGGATGGCCCGGCATAATACTTCCGGCACACCAGCAAAAATATCTAAAGAATAATCATCGATTTGGGGCTCGATGACACAGACTTTGCATATATATTCCGTTCTTTCGTAATCGTCCTTATAGACTTCTTTGGCAATCTCCATTTCTTTTCTGGTTAAAGCCCTAAAAAAGAAAGCCACTTCATTGATTTCAGTCATAAAGATAGAGCCGTATGTTTCATGCCATTGCCGAAGCTGTTCCTTAAAAGCTACTTCATCCTCATAGTTCTCAAACTCAAAGGGGAGTTCATCCACCCTATCGTCCTCAAGCAAACTCGGATCAATCAGCATACAATTCCCTCCTCAATAAAAATAGGAGGCGATTTACGCCTCCTTAGCTGTTAGCTTAAGCGCATAGCGCCTGTTTTTGCCACAAACCCACTTTTCTCAAGGATTAATTCGCTTAGAAGAGTTGGAATTCCAGCTTTTCCGGCACTCATATGCATGAAGCTGTATTTTGCTGGGAACAGAACGGATTTTTCACAAATACGTTCCTCTTTATAAAACTGGTCTGCGTTTTGGATTTTTGCGATATCCTTGTATTCTTTACGCTTAATTGGGCGCCATACAAATATGTTTTCATCGTCAAATTCAGTTAAGTAGACTTCGCCATTATATTGGCCTTTCCACTTTTCAAGGTCATCGTGAGTAGGTCCTCCAGGGAAAATCTCCTGTTCAGCCATCGCTGGGTCTTCTTCAGTGATTTCTTCTGCCACATTTACAGTGGATACGCCATCTCCTTGGATGTCTTCCACGAATAACTCTTCTTCTCTTTTCATCTTGGGTGTTTCCTCCTCTTGATCTCTTCTTGTTGGTTAACCGTAATAACGTTATGTCAATAAGGGAATTTACATAGGGACTTGAATATTGCCGGAGAGGTCTTTGGCAATAAAAGAGTAGATTTCCTGTACGGGGTTGCCGGACGGGTCGATTCTCGTAGATAATCCAGTCAGCTGTACACCGATAATGGATTGTGCTGTTTGGAAGCTGTTGATTCTCGAAATATCGGGGGCTTGTCCGTAGGTAATGAGGATGTTGAATCCTTGGTCTCTAAGGGCATGGTTTTTCTCATTGGACTGCACCCCATAGAAGAAGGAATCGGTTTTGCGGCTATTAATCAAATCGCTGGAAGAGCTTTTTGCTCCCCATATGGCATTCTCGTAATCGTCCGCTAATGCCTGAAAGTTACTGATAACAGATTCAACGGAGGTGTTCTTCTGTGCTGCCTTGTCCTTAGTTCCATTAAAGTCATTAAGGTTAAACCATTCTGGGTTATTTCCACCTTGCTTGGAACTTAACCTATCAACTATGGTTTGTAAATACCCTGCTTCTTTAAAGTTGATAGAAAATTGACCTTGTACGAAACGATTTCCCCTGGCCACCTTATCCCAGGTATAAGAGGCATATCCATAGACGGGAGCAACCTGCTCCTGTAGTCCAAATTCAATTTCAACAATCTCATCTACCCAAGTATCTCCAAAGTAGATGCGGATGTCCGTCCCGGAATAATAACGGGAGTATTTTTGCTTTCCGGGTGCCATGCTCCCTGCTGACTTGGGACTCTTATTCCCAATTCCAATATTGTTAAGGTCCACTGTTGAAAAGCTATCGCCGCTGCTCATGATGTCCCTCCTTCCTATTTATAGTCGTAATCCCAATGTTCTTTCACGGCATCTGGGATCATGGTGTCAATATCGAGTGCGATGAATTCCATAACATTTTCTGTGATCATATCTTCGATGGACATGGTTTGACCCTCAGACATCAGATGGACTCCATAAATGATCATCTGGGCTGCCTGGCCATATTCATTTAGAAAATTGATTGTTACATCAAATGCAGGTATTTCATCCGATTTCATAGGGCGATATTTGCTGTTTCCCTGCATATCCTTCATGACGTCATATAGGACATGTCTATCAAACACAGTGAATATTAAACTTCCTGCAACGGTTCTTGCTCCCCTTACCGCACCCTTAGCGCCAATTCTTCCTAATGCGAAGACCGGTGCTGTTGGCCGGAACACAGAATAAGAGATGGTTTGAAGCTCTCCCAGTACACGGGCTTTTCCGCCATTCTGCGGGGTAATGACTGCAATAATGTCAGCGCCGCTGAAACTGTTAAAGGTGCTTTGGTATCTGCTTGCGGAACTCATATTCTCCCGCCTTTCTTATAATATAGAAGGAACATAACCACTTAACGGGCTATATATCTAGTAAAAACAAAAAGGAGATGCTTTACGCACCTCCCTTCTGCTGATGATTAGACTTCCCAATCATCCATAGCTGTCATTTCAACGACATTTCGTGCGATGAATGTACAAGCCTTTTCAGTTGTGATGTCATCCACGGACATTCCCATACCCTCGTTAAGGATTTCAACTCCATAAATTTCAAGCTTCGCAGCTTGTCCATATTCGTTCAGGAAGTTGATAGTAATGTCAAATGGAGGAATTTCATCGATGAAGTTAGCTTTACGCTTCTGCTGCCATTGCTGGATCAGGTCATTACGAGCTGTTAAGCCAGCTGCGTTGGAAGCAACATCTAACACTTGGCCATCTTGTGAAAGAGCATCTGTCTGGTTCAAGCCATGACGGTGAACAGTAGCCTCTTTCTTAAGGTTTGACAAAGCGTCACGGTCAAAGATTGTAAATACTAGAGAGCCGGCAATTCCACGCTTCCCACGAGAGAAAGATTTTGGATTCGGGTCTCCCATTACGTAAACCGGGCCTTTTTCACGAGTTACAGAGTAAGTGATCGCCTGCAAGTCACCAATTACGTGACCATTGAACGTAGCTACGATATCTGAACCTGAGAAAGTCGTGAAAGTTTTAGAATATCTAGAAACTGTTTGACTCATAGGATGTACCTCCCGATATTTTTATAGATTGGGAGAGGATCTTGTCCCCTCCCTGGGAATTAGATCAATCCAGCAAGCATTGCATCAGAAGGAGTAAGAGTTACCTCAATATCCACGCGACGCAATTCGAATGCAGGGATGATAGAAAGGCGTACTGTTGCGCGGTCTAAGCGAGCAGATACGTTCTGAATTGTGAAGTTATAGCCAGTGATTGCACCTGCTTCACGAAGCTTCTCCAAAGCAGACTTGATGGCTGTGTTAAGAGCGTTATACTGAGGGATTTCGTTGCTTTCACCGATGAAGGGATCAACAGCTTCACGAACTACAGTGATTGCAAGCTGAGTGATACGAAGCGTTGATAAGCGAGCAAAATCGCTTTCGCGTACCTTGCCAGCAATATTGATGGAAGGAGCAGTTGTAACAGCATCTGTTACCACAAGCTGGTTGCCGTCTTTAATGCGGAAAGTAACAATTTTCTTGGAAGTCAACTTGGAGAGCTGACGAAGAGAGTAATCGAAGCGGATAGCTTTAACACCTTTAACAGCTTTGTTAGTAGGTGCGCTTTCTGGGCGAAGGCTTGAAACAAGTGCTGCATAATGAGTAGCACCGTTCACATAGTGGACAGTGTTAGTACCCGGCATAATAACGCCTGTTTCGATACCAACTACTTGAAGATAAGGAGAAATTTCTGTGTCTAGCTTCATTAGGTCATCCACGTATTTGCGAATTGTAGAAACTTTTGTATCAACTGGGGATTTGACACCGATATATCCGACAACAGACTCTTTCATTAAAGTCTTAGTCGCACAGTAGTCAGCGACTGTCTGAGCGAATGAGCCCTTAGCAATTAAGCCATTAGGAGTCTTCTTGTAGACAGCTGCTCCGGCTAAGCCAAGTCCAACTGCAGTTGTACCAGAACCTACAGATACCGCTTCGGCAAAATAGATAACAAGCTGTCCTGCATCTTCTTTTACAGAAGCTTTAATCTTGGAAGAGTGAGCATCGATTACGGCCTGCAGATCAGCTGCAAGGTCCTTCACAGTTAAGTTGGCCCCATCATAGCTCTTTGCAGGAAGAGTAAATGTTTGATTCGTCCCACCAACATTTAGCACTAATTTGTCATTAGCAGCTGTAGTCACCTCAAGTGGCAAGCTTAATCCGTTTGAAGTCAAAACATATGAAGAAACAACCATTCCTCCAATATGCGGGAAGTCTTCGCCGTTTGGCACTTCAGGGAAGAAAGCTGCATCAAGCTGGCCAACTTCATCTTCAAGCGTCATGCCCTTTAGAACGACATGATCTACAGAGAAATCAAGAAGTGTACCCATTAGCAAATCATAGAAATATACAAATTTCCTGCGATTCATTGCAGCATCTGTATTCCCTGTTAGAACACTTTGATATTTAGCCTGCGCTTCAACTAGAGTGCCGCCATTGGCTACAAATCCATCAATAGCGTTTTGCTCTAATTCCGCTGCACGCTCTTGTCCGATTTCCTTTAAAGCAACCAGGTATACAACTTTTGCCCCGCCGTCAGTTGCTGCTTTCCATTCAGCGGCGATAGGGTTAACTTCTCCGCCTACATAGAAATCACCGAAGCCATATTGTGCTAGTTCAGAGGAACTGCGAACCAATACCGGTTCTTCGGGAGCATCTTTAACAAGGGATGGAGCGATGATAAGAATAGATTCTGAGCCGCCCCGTTCTGGGATGATTAAGCCACCATCCTTAAGAGTGACATTAATACCAGGAAGGTTTTCAAAAAGCATCAGGTTTGCCCCCTTTAGGTTTTATATGGAAAGCGCATTTAACGCTATTCACCAATTTGTTTTTGAAGCTGTCCTTCGGCGTCCTTTTGGAGCCTGTTTTCGACAACCTCAATAATTTGGAAGAGCTCAGTCGGCACTTCCGTTAATTCTTCGAACCTTACAAAATAGACCAGTCTGCGAATCTTGTAATTGTCCTTGATCCGCGAATTGGATAGATCCGTCTCCATCCTTAAGAACTGAATCTCTTTTAACCCCTTCTCTTTGAGATAGCCCGTAAAGGCAGCCAACGTCTGACGGAATTGCTTTGCCAGCCTGGCAGCACTTGCATTGGTCTCCTCCCATATCTCAAAAACCACTTCCGCATCGAAAACTTGGCCATAAATCCTGACGGCCTGTGGCTGTCCCCCGCCTGCTTCGTCATTTGTGGCAAAGTAGCGGTGTCTGGGTTTTAGCTCTCTTGTGCTTGTCCCAATTTTGCCGGGCATCATTTCGCTCATGTAATGCACAATGACTGGATAATCCACATTAGTGGGATCCGTTACATTGGGGCCGTCTGGCGAAAAATTGCCCCACTCCGGTCCCCAGGAAGCATCCAGCAAATATTTAATGGTAGTCGCCAAGTCGTCATAATCCATGCTGCCGTTAGCCTGCAAAGGAGGTTTTGGTCGGTTGTTCATTACCATTGGACGCTCACCTCACTTGATGGCGTATACGTGAATGACGTTCTGATGCTTTCCACTTCTCCATAAAGCTCGAAAGCTAAGGACAGGGACACTTGCTGAGGAGAATAATCAATGACTTCTATAAAGAGGTTTTTATATAATGGATGATTATCGAGAAGTTCCTCACTGAAGGTGTTGACCTGCTGGAGAATGGATTGAAGCAATGTGATGCTTAGCGGCTCACCAATATGCTGATTGAAAAAGCCAGTTATGCGCCGGACATCGTAATGGATGCTGCGAAGGTAATTTGGTTTTGAAAATAGCGGGTATTGAGAATAGAGGTTTTTGGAGGAAAAAGGAACAAATCCTTTTTTAATCGAAGGTACGATACATATATAACCACTACCTGATAATTTAGCAACTTCGTCTTGTTCCAGTTCTTTACTTAGCAACGATCCGACAGTTGGAAGCCCCTTATTGGTAGCAGATTCATAGAATTTCAGCTGAGAGAACCTCATACTGGCATAGCTTGCGGCACAGGAGACAGCTCCCTTCTCGGCATTAATGGCATCCTGGCTTCCCAAGACAACCTCTATATGCTGAAGGTAGGTTCCTTCTGCCAATTGGTTTTTATAATCCAACAGGGCAAGTACCGCTCCTGTGTAGGTATCTTCTTCGTTTTCATCCAGCCTTGGTCCGCTAAAGTAGTCAGAACCTATAATCACGGAACAGAAAAGGTTTTGTTCCTCTGTCTTCGCTTTGGCAAACTCACCAAAGATAGAAGTTAATGCCGCAGGCGCTTTCTCGTAAGGGATATCAGTGAACACAACCGTATCTGTGGTATAGCCGATTAGTTCCCCCGCATAATAGAGATCATTGCCCTCACCCTCAATCATGCTTCCCCTTAAAAGCTCAAGCTGCATTTGCATTTTGTCTTCTGTATCCTCTGGAGTAGTCATGTAATGGTAACCGTCATCCGCATTTTCGAAGGAGAGATACTTCTCCGTAATGCATAAGCCTGATAAAGGAAGTGCATTTAGGATTTCCACTTCGATTTCTCCCTGGGCAAATGCATGATGCTGGTTGATGGCAAAGACCATTTCATGAAGATTTTTATAGTCTGCGAAATAGTAAGAGTAGCTTGTATATAAACCCTTAACAACCATATGGGTAGGGAATAAGTGGATCATGATATTGTTGCATTCATCGTGCGCTTCAACCGTTTTGAACCTTAAAACAGGCACTCCCTGCTCTTCATGCATTAAGGTGGCTTCTCCGTGAGTGCCGTTTAGTCGCAGAATTAACGGTGTGATTCCATACTGTCTGGCAATCACAAGATTTTCGGCCATTGGACAGTTTCCGAGCACTTCATATGGGTCTACTCCATCCCGCAGTCCAAAGGGTGTCCCGACTGGGCCATTGAGAGAGAACCCCGCCAGAACTAGAAAGCGGGAGTTCTTTTCTAAATGCGAAGGGAAGATAAGCTGGTTATGACTGTACATTTCTTATCCCTCCAATAAAACACTGTATTGTTTAATTCCGTTCATCTCTGAAATGCGGATGCTTCGGATTTTGCTTCTTACCGGATTTTC